>DATDFH010000041.1:0-7554 GCA_036522715.1 Verrucomicrobiia bacterium | reverse complement strand
GCCGTTCTTCAGCGGGGAAAAATCCGGTGCGCCGCACGACGCGCTCTACTGGCGTTTCGGCGAGCAGATGGCCCTGCGCGCTGGCGACTGGAAACTCGTTCGCTATGATGTCAACGCCGACACGCGCACCGGAGGACGCCGCCAGGGCGTCACGGCCACCAAGCTCTACAACCTCGCAAGCGACATCCACGAGGACAAAGACGTCGCCGCCGCGATGCCTGACAAGGTGAAGGAACTCCAAACGAAGTGGGACGCGTGGAACAAGTCCAACGTGAAACCGCTCTGGGGCAACGGCAAGTCCGACAGCGACGGTGCCGAACCCGGCGCGCCGGAGAAGAAGAAACGCAAGAAGGCGAAAGCGGACAAATGAGGTTCCACCGTTCAAGTTCAAGACCCAAAGAACACCCCATGTTCAAAATCACACGGGCCAACCGCGGCCGGCGCGCAGCGGCCTTCGACCTTTTGCCATCGGCCATCGGCCATTTGCTCCTAACGGTTCTTCTGAGCTTTGGGCTTTATCCTCAGAGCTTCGCAGCGGCGCCCGCCAGACCCAACGTCCTCATCTTCTACGTGGACGACATGGGCTGGGCGCAGCCGGGGTGTTACGGCGGCAAGATGGCCGCGACACCGAACATCGACGCGCTCGCGAAAAGCGGCGTGCGGTTCACGGATGGCTACTCGTCCGGCTGCATCTGCTCGCCGGGACGCGTCGGCATGATGACCGGGCGCTACCAGGCACGCACCGGTCACGATGCGAATCCGACGAAGGCAGGGCGCGAGTTGCTTCTCGGCGAGACCACGCTGGCGCAGCGGCTCAAGGCCGTCGGCTACGCAACCGGCATCGTGGGAAAGTGGCACCTCGGCGACACCGCGCCGGAGTTCATGCCATTGGCGCGCGGGTTTGATTTTGCCGTCGGCAGCGTCGGCAATCTCGGCGAGGGCAAGGGGCCGTCGTTTTATCGCGGTGCGCAGAAGATCGTGAGCCTTCCGGGCGCGCCCATCACGTCGCCGGTTTACGCGCGCGAGTCCATCGGGTTCATCGAGGCGAACAAGGACAAGCCGTGGTTCCTCTATCTCGCCTTCAACGCCGTCCACTCGCCGCACGTCGCGTCGCCGCAGTGGCTCGACAAGTTCAAGCACCTGCCCAAGCGCGACCAGCAATACGCCGCGCTCTGCGCCGAGGCCGACGATTCAATCGGCACGGTGATGGCGAAGTTGCGCGAACTGAAGCAGGAGGAGAACACGCTGATCTTCCTCATCAGCGACAACGGCGGCGCCTATGCCAACGCCGAGATGGGCGGCCTGCGCGGGCACAAGTGGTTTTGCTGGGAAGGCGGCATCCGCGTCTCGTGGATTGCCGCGTGGAAAGGCCGCGTGCCCGGCGGTCGCGTGTTGGGCGAGCCAGTCATTCAACTCGACGTTCTGCCCACCGCGCTCGCCGCCGCCGGTGTCGAAGTGAAACCCGAATGGCAAATCGACGGCGTGAACCTCCTGCCGTTGCTCGAAGGCAAGGTGGACAAGCTTGCTCCGCGCGAACTTTACTTCCGCTTCGGCGTCCAACACGCCGTGCGCTCCGGCGATTGGAAACTCGTCAAGGCCGGCAAGGACATGGAGCCGATGCTGGTGAACCTCGTGCAGGACCGCGGCGAGCAAAAAGATTTGTCCGCGCAGTTCCCGGACAAGAAGAAGGAACTGCAATCGCTCTTCGACAAGTGGAACTCCTCGATGCAGCCGCCGCGCTGGGAAGACCTCCGCTGGAACGGCGAGGAGAACCGCAAGGAAGTGAAGGAGGAGAAAAAGAAGAAACGGAAAAAGGAGAAGGCATGACGATCCAAGCTCCAAGTTCCAAGCCAAGCACGCGCCGCAGGTCTTTGGCCGCTGGGTGTTGGCTTGTGGTCATTCTGTTGGGCTTTGTACTTTGTACCCGGGCCATTGCGGCTGACGGTGCGCAGCATCCCAACGTCGTCTTTATCCTCGCCGACGACTGGGGTTGGGGAGACTTGGGCTGCCACGGGAACAAGCTCGTGGACACGCCGAACCTCGACCGGCTCGCACGCGAGGGCACGGAGTTTTACCAGTTCAACGTCGGCAGTCCCGTCTGCTCGCCAAGCCGCACGGCGTTCATGACCGGAAATTTCCCCGCGCGCTTCAGCATTCACGAGGCAATCGGCGCGCTCGCGAAAAATCGCGAAGTGCAACAGGTGGACTGGCTCGACCCGCGCGCGGTGACGCTGCCGCGTCTGTTGCAGCAGGCCGGCTACGTGACCGGGCACTTCGGCAAATGGCACCTGTGCAGCGGACAGGCCGGCGAAGCGCCGATGCCCGCGGCGTACGGCGTGGGCGAGCACGGCCTGTTTGCCGGGACGGCGCCGCCGGCGGCGAAGACAATCGAGTCGCATCACCATGTGTTCGACGCGGCGACGGCGTTCATCCGCGCGCACAAGGACGGGCCGTTTTACCTCAACCTCTGGATTCACGAGACGCACCTCGCGCACATGCCGACGGAGGAATCGTTCAAACGCTACGCGAAACTCGGCGAGCAGCAGCGCGTGTATTCGGCCGTCGTCGCGGACGGCGACAACGGCATCGGCAAAGTGCTCGGCGCGCTCAAGGAACTCGGCCTGGAACAAAACACGCTCGTGATTTTTTCCAGCGACAACGGCCCGGAGAACACGGGCCGCGACAAGGAATCGCGCGGCGAACTGCGCGGCGGTTACGGCGGTTATTACAGTGTCGGCTCAACGGGCGGTTCGCGCGGGCGGAAGCGCAGCCTCTACGAAGGCGGCGTGCGGCTGCCGTTCATCGTGCGCTGGCCCGGCCATGTGCCTGCCGGCAATGTAAACAAGACGACCTCCGTCGCGTCGGTGGATCTTCTTCCGACCATGTGCGCCGCTGTCGGCGTGAGGTTGCCCGACGGATACAAACCCGATGGCGAAAACATGCTGCCCGCGTTGCTCGGCGGCGAAAACCAGCGCACGAAGCCGATTTTCTGGGACTGGCGCGGGAAGGATACTCCCGCCGATTGCTGGCCGCGCTGGGCCGTGCGCGATGGCGACTGGAAGCTGGTCACCGACAATGGCAGGCGCGCCGAACTCTACCACTCGCCGGACGATTGGGCCGAGGCCAGGAATGTGGCGAAGGAAAATCCTGAAATCGTCACGAAGCTCTCGGCGGAACTCGCGGCGTGGAAGGCATCGCTGCCGAAAGAGCCGGCCAAGGAATTCATCAGCAAGGGAGGCCGCGGAAAGGGACGGAACAAAGCCGCCGCGCAAAAGAAGGCTGACGAGTGAGGTGCCGTGTGAAGTCAACGCGACATGAATCACAGCTCGAAGTGCTCGCACTTGCGGCGTGTCTCGTTGCTTGCTCTGTCCCGGCTTTGGCGCAAACTCCCAAGACCGATTCAGCAGCCAAGGTCACGTACCCAGTCGTCTCGGAAAAAAGTTGTCCGCCAGAGCTCATTTCCGTCACGGCAGCCGACGGACACAAAGCCACCGCCGTGGTGCGCAAGCCTCCGGGCATCGGTCCCTTTCCCGCCATCGTGTTTCTCCACGGCGGCCTCAACGAACGCAACGTGGACCGCGTGAAGCGCGAGGCGCCCACAATGCCGACGAACAGCCGCTTTCTCGCCGTCGGCTACGTGACCGTGGAAGCGGTGTTCCGCAGTCGCAGCGACGACCCGCAATCGAAGGATGCCCTGACGGATTGCCTCGCGATCCTCGCGCACGTCAAGAAACTGCCCGGAGTCGATCCGAAGAGTGTGGTGATTCTCGGCCACAGCGGCGGGGGAAGTCTGGCGTTGGAACTCGCGGGCGAGACCGAGTTGGCGGCGATCGTCGCCGGCGAACCGGCGAGCATCATCTTCACCGGTATGTATAACAAGCAGACCCGGCGGCGTCCCGAGCAGGCCAAGCTCATGGACGACCCAAAGCACTATTACACTCCGGAGTTGCAGAAGTTCACCCGCGAAAAAATCCAACGCATCACCTGCCCCGTGCTCATCGTCCACGGCGACCAGCATCCGATCAACAAGATCAACCACGAGATCATCATTCCAGAGTTGAAAGCGGCGGGGAAAGACGTGGAGGTGATTCTTTACCTTGGCCAGCCGCACACGTTCGTCTTCGCTCAGGAAGGCTCGCCGGAAGCGGCGCTCAAGTGCTTCAACGATTGCGATGCGTTCGTGAGGCGCTACATCAAGATCCAACCCACGCCGCTCGACCGCGCCTTGATCAAAGACGCGACAGCCTCCGGCGAGAAAGAGAAACGGCGCAGGGGCAAAGCCGCGGAGCCGAAAGCGGCGGACCCATTGTGAAAATGACAAAACGAAATGGGTTCCTGACTGCGTCCGTTCCCGGTTAGTCTCTTTTCACATGAAGCCGCTGCGGTTTGTTTTTCTGGCGATGCTTTGCGTTCTTTGCGAGCAGTCTGCCGCTGCGCCGAGGCCGAACGTCCTGCTGCTCGTTTCCGATGACCTCAACAACCATCTCGCCTGCTACGGCGACCCGGTGGTCAAGACGCCCAACCTCGACGCGCTCGCGCGGCGCGGCGTGCTGTTCGAGGGCGCGTACTGCCAGTTCCCGCACTGCAACCCCTCGCGCTCGTCGTTTCTTACCGGGCTGCGGCCGCGCACGACAAGGGTGACGAACAACGAGGACAATCTTTACCAGAACATTCCCGGCGTGATGACGTTGCCGCACTGGTTTCGCACGCACGGTTATGCGACGGCGCGTTGCGGAAAGATTTTTCACCTCGGCGTGCCGACCGGCCTCGAAAGCATGGACGATCCGCAGGCGTGGGATTTCGGCACGCCATTCAAGGACGAGCGGCCATATCCGCCGAAGCGCGAGAGCGCCGTGAAGGTCAGCACGGGAAAGAAGCAGGGCATTCCCTGGACGGAAACCACCGGCACGGATGACGATCTGGTGGACGGGAATTTTGCGAAGACCGCCATCAAATGGCTGGAGCGGCGTGACCAGTCGAAGCCCTTCTTCCTCGCGGTGGGTTTTCATCGCCCACATCTGCCGCTGGTCGCGCCGGCGAAGTATTTCGACCTGTATCCGTTCGACGCGATCAAGCTGCCGCCGGAGCCGGCGGACGATGAGGTGGACATTCCGCTTCCCGCGCGCAACGGCGCCGTGCCCGGCTACGCGGTCACCACCACGCCGGAGCAGCGCCGCGCGGCCATCCGCGGCTACCTCGCCACGGTGAGCTTCATGGATGCGCAGGCCGGCCGCGTGCTCGATGCGGTGAAGCGGCTCGGCCTCGCGGACAACACCATCATCGTTTTCACCGGCGACCACGGCTGGCATCTCGGCGAGCATGGGCTGTGGCACAAGCGCAGCCTGTTCGAGGAATGTGCGCGGGTTCCGTTCATGGTCTTCGCTCCCGGCGCAAGATCCAACGGCCAGCGGTGCACGGGCATGGTCGAATTACTGGATGTGTTTCCCACGCTGTGTGATCTCACCGGCGTGCCCGCGCCCGGCAACTTGCAGGGCAAAAGTCTCCGGCCCCTGCTGAATGACCCGCGCGCCTCGCTGCATGAGGCGGCCTTCACCGAAGCGCGGCGGGGGAAGGACGCCGAGTTTTGGGGACGCAGCGTCCGCACCGCGCGCTGGCGTTACACCGAATGGAACGGCGGTCGCGACGGCGCGGAACTCTACGACCACGACGCCGATCCACGTGAGTTCACGAATCTTGCCAGCGACGCACGCCACGCCGAAACCATTGCTCATCTTAAAAAACTTTTGACCGAAACCACCACGCCACCGCCTCCGTCGAAGAGTGACTGACAAACCCATGGACCACATGAAGAGTTCAATCCGCTTCCTGATTGCCCTGCTTGGCGTTCTTTGCGGCCAGCTCGGCGCTGCGTCCGCGAAGCCCAACATCATCTTCATTCTCTCCGACGATGTTGGGATCGGGAACATCAGTTGTTACAGCGGCGCGTTTAAGACGCCGAACATTGACGCGCTCGCGAAAGGCGGGACGCGCTTCGAGTATTGCTACGCGAATCCGGTGTGCGGGCCATCGCGCGCGACGTGCCTCTCGGGACGCTATGTCTTTCGCACCGGGATGCTCACCAATGGCTACACCGACCGGATGCACAAGGAGGAGATCCTCCTGCCCAAGGTGATGAAGCCCGCGGGCTACGTGACGGCTCATGTCGGCAAATGGGCCCAGTTGCCGTTCCAGCCGGTGAATTGGGGCTTCGATGAGTATCTGCGCTTCGAGGGCAGCGGGAAATATTGGTCAAGCCAGGTGAAGACTTACATGCAGAACAACCAGGCGAAGGAGCTCGGCGACCGCTATCTGCCGGACGTGATGCACAAATTTCTCGTGGACTTCATGACGCGGCACAAGGACCAACCGTTCTACGTCCACTACGCGATGTCGCACATGCACGCGAGGATCATGCGCACTCCGGACAGCGCGCCGGGAAGCAAGGACTTCTACGCCGACAACAATGCCTACATGGACAAGCTCGTCGGCAAGCTTGTCGCCGCGCTCGACAAGCTCGGGCTGCGCGAGAAGACGCTGCTCGTCTTTGTGGGCGACAACGGCACGGGGGAACCGGGCGCGGCCGCGGCGACCGTGGATGGGCGCGCGATCTCCGGCCAGAAGGGCACGATGCTCGAAGGTGGCAGTCGCGTGCCGCTGATCGTGAACTGGCCCGGCACCACGCCCGCCGGCAAGGTGCTCAAGGACCTCACCGACTTCACAGATTTCCTGCCGACCTTCGCCGAGCTCGCCGGCGCGAAATTGCCCGATGTGAAGATTGACGGTCACAGTTTCGCCGCGCAGATCAAGGGCCAGCCGGGCACACCGCGCGAGTGGGTCTATGTGCAGCTCGCCGGGGATCGCTACATTCGCGACGGGCGCTGGAAGTTCACCGGCGACGGCAAGTTTTTCGACCTGAAGGAAGCGCCGTTCAAGGAACTCGCCGTCGCCGCCGACACGACCGATCCCGAGGCGAAAGCCGGCCGCGCGAAGCTGCAGGCGTTGCTCGGTGATTTGAAGTCGCAGGACACCACCGACGCCCCGCCGCGGAAGAAGAAGGACAAGAAGAAAAAGGCAAAGGCATGAAGGATACATTCACGATGAACTCTGTCGTTGTCCGTCTCACCACGTTTCTCTGCGCGCTCTGCGCTTCGCTCGCGGCCGCCGCAGAGACTCGGCCGAACATCTTGCTGATCATCCTCGATGACGAAAATGCCTACGCGGGCCGCACCGATATTGCGCCGAACCCGGTGACGCCGAATCTCGATCGCCTGTCGAAACGCGGCGTCACCTTTGCCAACGCGCAATGCGCCGCGCCGGTCTGCAATCCCTCGCGCACGGCTCTGTTGTCCGGCTTACGACCGTCCACCACGGGCATCTACGACAATGATCAGGATAAGATGCCGAAAGGTCACATCCTCACGCGCACGACGTCGTTGCCGAACTACTTTCGCGAGCGCGGCTACACGACCGCCGGCAGCGGAAAAATCTTCGGCTCCTCGTTCGGCACCATCGTCAAGCATCACGTGTGGGACGAGACGATGGAAACGGGCCGCA
>DATDFH010000040.1:0-5876 GCA_036522715.1 Verrucomicrobiia bacterium | reverse complement strand
CGAACGCGGCCTGTGGTTCCTGAGCCTGGCGCATGGTGGCGCCGATGTTCGCGAAGTACTTCAGCGCGCCGAACCCGCCTTTGCCCGACACGCGGCCGAATGGAAATCAACGCGATCCGCGTGAGTTCCAGTCTTCCCCTGCCAGCATGAAACCGGAAAAAATTCGCCTGTTCATAAAACCGTTCTGCGGCTGGTGCGATGAGGCCAAGGGCTGGCTCGACGCGCGCGGCATCACCTACGAGGAACTCGACGTGACCCGCAACCCGGCTGCGCGTCGCGAAATGTTTGAGCTGACCGGCCAGACCTACGCACCGAGCATCGAGGTGGATGGGAACGTTCTCGCCGATTTCGGCGCGGATGAATTGGAAGAGTTTTGGAAGCAGCACGGATTTGAATAAGTCGGCCGGGCGAAGTTTTGCTTTCGCCCCGCGCCCGGCACAATTAACTTCCGCCCGCTCGCGAATGACTTGCACCACCGCACAACCGCCGCCGCCCCGTCCGCGCATTCCTCAATGGCTGCGCCTCCCGTTGCCCACGGCGAACACCTTCACGCAAACCCGACGGCTCCTCGACGACCTGTGGCTACACACGGTCTGCGAAAGCGCCAGGTGCCCGAACCACTGGGAGTGCTGGAGCAAGGGCACCGCGACGTTCATGATAGCGGGAGACCGTTGCACGCGCGCGTGCGGATTCTGCGCGGTGACCACGGCGAAGCCTTTTGAACTCGAAGCCGATGAACCGGCACGCGTCGCCGAAGCCACGCGGCGAATGAAGCTCAAGCACGTCGTCATCACTGCCGTGGCGCGCGACGACCTCGCCGACGGTGGAGCGGAACATTTTCGCCAGACCATCGAGGCGACGCGCGACGCGAATCCCGGCATCGTCATCGAAGTGCTCGTGCCCGACTTCCTCGACAAGGACGAGAGCATCGACACGGTGCTCGCCGCCAACCCGGAGATTTACAACCACAACCTCGAAACCGTCCGCCGCCTCACGCCGTCGGTGCGGCATCGCGCCACCTACGACCGCTCGTTGAGCGTCCTGCGCAAGGTGAAGGCAAAACGCGGCGGCGCCATTTATACCAAGTCCGGCCTCATGCTCGGATTGGGCGAGACCGACGCGGAAGTGTTGACCGCGATGGAAGACCTGCGACGCGCGAACTGCGACGTGCTCACCCTCGGCCAGTATCTCCAACCGACGCTCAAGCACCTGCCCGTCGTGGAGTTCATCGCGCCAGAGAAGTTTTCCGGGTACCGGCAGATTGGCGAGCAGATGGGTTTCGTCCACGTGGCCAGCGGCCCGCTCGTGCGCAGCAGTTACCATGCAGAGGAGTTCTCGCCGCCTCCCTCTCGCTGACTGAACGGCGGAGGCGACTTCTTCCTGCGCCCTTTCCCCATTTCACCCCTGCGGTTAGACTCCTCGCGTGTTGCCTGACATCAAATCTCTCACGCGCGACGAGTTGGCCGCCCGCTTCAAAGAGTGGGGCCAACCGGCGTACCGCGTGGAACAGTTGCTCGACTGGCTCTACCGCCGCCGCGCAACGGGCTGGGATGAAATGTCGAACGTCCCGAAGACCCTGCGCGAAAGGTTGCGCGAGAGCTTCACGCTCCAGACGCTCGAACTGGTGCGCAAGCAGGGCGCGCGCGACACGACGCAGAAATTCCTCTGGCGGTTGCACGACCACGCGCTCATCGAGAGTGTATTGATCCCCGCCAACCCGGCGCTTTACGGCGACGTGAGCGACCGTCACACGTTGTGCGTCTCCACGCAGGTCGGCTGCGCCTATGGCTGCAAGTTTTGCGCGAGCGGTCTCGACGGTTGGAAGCGCAACCTCGGTGCGCATGAGATCGTCGAACAGGTGCTCGCGGTCGAGCGGTGGAACGAAAAGCAGATGCTCGATGCTCGATCTTCGATGCTCGATCAAGAGCGGGCGTCCGCAGCGGCCTCCGGCCTCCAGCCTCCAGCCTCCAGCCTCCGGTTGATCAGCAATCTGGTCATCATGGGCATGGGCGAGCCGCTCGCGAATTACGACAACCTGTTGCGCGCGCTCTGCATTCTCAACGCCCCGTGGGGCGGCGGAATCGGCGCGCGCAAGATCACGATCTCGACCAGCGGCCTCGCTCCGCAGATTCGACGGCTGGCCGACGAGCCTGAGCAATTCCGCCTCGCCCTCTCGCTGCACGGCGCCACGGACGAAGTGCGCGCGAAGATCATGCCGGTCAACCGCAAGTTCCCGCTCAAGGAACTCACCGCCGCGCTCGACTATTACCAGTCGAAGAAGGAGCGCATGATTACCTTCGAGTACATCCTTATCGCCGGCGTGAACGACAGCCTCGACCAGGTGAAGCCGCTCGCGGAACTGGCCCGTCGCCTCAACGCGAAGGTGAACTTGATTCCCTACAACACCGTCGAAGGCCTCCCGTGGTCGCGTCCCGACGAGGGTGCGCAGGAAGCCTTCCTCGCCGCACTCGAACGTCAGCATGTCACCGCCACACTGCGCCGCGAGAAGGGCGGCGACATCGACGCCGCGTGCGGCCAACTCCGTTTGAAGACGGAGCGCGAGATCGCGGGTACGCCTCACTGACGGCGCTGCAAAATCCGTGTTCATCCGTGTCCATCCGTGGTTAAACTTCTTCGGCAATGATCGCGCTCCTCGACTACGACTCGGGCAACCTGCGCAGCGTCTGGAAGGCGCTGGTAAAGGTGGGCGCCGACGTGCGCATCGCGCGCCGCCCCGACGAAATGGCCGGCGCGCAGGCCGTCGTGCTGCCGGGCGTCGGCGCGTTCGATGACTGCATGAACGCGCTGCGCAAACAGGAGTTGCTCGCCGCCGTGCACGACTTCATCAAGACCGGCAAGCCGTTCCTCGGCATCTGCGTCGGCTACCAGGCGTTGTTCGAGAAGAGCGAGGAGTTCAACAGTTGCGCCTCGGGCTTGGGCATCTTCGGCGGCAAGGTCGTGCGCTTCGCCGAGCAACCCGGGCTGAAGATTCCGCAGATCGGCTGGAACCAGATCGAGGTGACGCGGGCCGATTGCCCGCTTTACCGCGGCATCCAGAGCGGCGGCTACGTCTATTTCGTTCACAGCTTCTTCCCGCAGCCGACCGACGCGAGGATCGTTGCCACGCGCACGGAGTATGGCGACGCATTCGCCTCTTCCGTGTGGAAGGACAACGTGTTCGCCACGCAGTTCCATCCGGAGAAAAGCCAGGATGTCGGATTGCGGTTGTTGAAAAATTTTGTGGAGTTGGCCGCGTAGCCGTCGAGGCAACGAGGCGGTCGCAACGCGCCTCTTGTGCAATCGCCGGCCCGCTGCTACTCTCGAATTGCGGAACGGAACAAAACGAAAACCCAAAACGAACGGAATACCTATGGCACACGAACTCCCCGCGCTTCCTTATGCGCATGACGCCCTCGAACCCCACATCGACAAGGCCACGATGGAAATCCACCACGGCCGCCATCACAAGGCTTACGTCGATAACCTCAACAAGGCCATCGCCGGCTCGCCGCTCGAATCGAAAACCATCGACGAAATCGTGGAGGGCATCGCCTCGGCGCCCGACAACATCCGCGGCCCCGTACGCAACAACGGTGGCGGCCATTGGAACCATTCGTTTTTCTGGAAGCTTCTCGCTCCGAAAACCGGCGGCGCTCCCACCGGCGCGCTTGCGGGCGCGATCAACGCCGCGTTCGGCAGCTTCGCCGACTTCCAGGCAAAGTTTGAAGCCGCGGGACTCGGCCGTTTCGGCTCCGGTTGGGCGTGGCTGGTCGTCAACAACGGCAAACTCGAAATCGCTTCCACCGCCAACCAGGACAATCCGCTCATGGGCAAGGCCGTCGCCGGTTGCGAAGGCACGCCCGTCCTCGGCGTCGACGTGTGGGAGCACGCGTATTACCTCAAGTACCAGAACAAGCGCGCCGACTACCTCAAGGCCGTGTGGAACTTGATCAACTGGGCTGAGGTCGGAAAAGCCTACGACGCGGCCAAGTAGCGCGTGACGAGTAACGAGTAATCCGTAACTGGGTTTCACCCCGCACGCCGGCGCGAGTCGGCGTGCGATTTGTTTTTGTAGCAGCCGACGTGAGGAGGCTCCATCTGAGTTGGGGGGAGATGTGAGTGCTCAATCCCCGAACAACTTCTTCAATTGATCGCGCGCAGCGTCTTCCCGTGCGTTGCCGCCGCCGGGTTTGTATTCGCGCTTGGCGAACTCAAACCACTCGCAGAAATTCGCGGCCGCCTTGTCGTGAACCAGTTCCGCGCGGCGATCGCGGCATTGTTCCGCCGCGCGCCGGTCGTAGCTGACGCAGTTGAGGCAGCAGTGCAAATCTGCGCCGCAGATGCACGTCTCGCTGCGGCCGGCGGTCCCAGCCAGAGTGTACTCGCGTCCGCATTTGTGGCAGTGGCGCGTGAGAGCCATGTCTCCAGTCTGGCAGAGGCAGCCCGATTTGAGAAGCTGGCGTTGAAGCCCGCTGAATCAAACGAACGCCGCCTTCACCGGCTCGCCCATGTCCGTGATCGGCACGGGACGGTCGCCGTCGTGGAGGACTTTCGCGGGGTTGATGCCGAGCGCGGAGAAAATCGTAGCGTGCGCGTCGGGGACCGAGATCGGGTCTTCGATCGGGAGCTTGCCCAGTTCGTCGGTCACGCCGATGGCCCGGCCGGATTTCAATCCGCCACCCGCGAGCGCGATGGTGAAGGACTTGCCCCAATGCCCGCGTCCGCCGCCGGCATCGAACTCCGGCGGGCGGCCAAACTCGCTCGCGACGACGACGAGCGTCTTCTCCAGCAGCTTGTTCTTTTCGAGGTCGAGCACGAGCTGGCTCAATGCCTGGTCGAGTTGCTGGATGAGGATGTGCTGGTTCTTCTGACCTTGGTTGTGCGTGTCCCAACCGGTGCCGTTGATGAAGTTGAGGTTGAAGGAAACCTCGACGAAGCGGACGCCGGTCTGCACCAGACGGCGCGCGAGCAGGCAGCGCTGGCCGAATTCATCGCCGAAGGACTGGCGCAGCGACGACGGCTCGGCGGCGAGGTTGAACGCCTTCATGAAGTCGCCCTTCGCGAGCGAGAACGTCCCGGAGATCGCATCGTCGTATTCGGTCACGGCCTTGTCCGTCGCGTGTTGCGCGCGGTAGCCGGCGCGGAGTCTCTCCAGCAGGTTCTCGCGATCGGAGACGCGCATCGTCGTGAGATAGTCGGGTCGCGTGAGACCGGCGGGACCTTTCTCGGTGTCGGTGAGATAGACGAAGCCGTGCTTGGCGCCGAGGTAGCCGGGGCCGCGCATCGGGTTCGGGTAGCCGATGAGGACGTAGGGCGGAATGCCGCTGCCCGCATTGCCAAGCTGGTGCGCCACCATCGAGCCGATGGACGGATAAACAATCGTGCCCGTCGGCCGGCGGCCGGTGTGGACAAAATTCGTCGCCGCCGAATGCTCGTCGATGATCGTGTGATTCACTGTGCGGAGCAGGACGAAACGGTCGAGGAGATCGGCGGTGCGGTTGAGGTGCTCGCACACCTGCACGTCGCGGATGGCGGTGTTGATGGCCGGGTAGGCGGAGCCGGCGATTTTCTTCGCGGGGTCGCCGAGGCGCTTGGGATCGAACGTGTCCACGTGCGCCATGCCGCCGGCCAGCCACAGAAAGATGCAATGCTCGGCCTTGCCCTTCGGGAAGTTTTTCTTCTCCGCAGCGGCGAGGCTCAGTGGAGAAAGACCGGTGAGCCCAACTGCGGCCGTGCCCATGCCCGCGCGGGCAAGAAAATCGCGGCGGCTCAATGCTTCAATCATTGCGTTCGATTTCATATCGCGTCTTTCAGATAAAAATTACGGCACGAACAAAAACTCCGGTGAGTTCACCATTGCCCACAGCGCGTCCTCC
>DATDFH010000039.1:0-12871 GCA_036522715.1 Verrucomicrobiia bacterium | reverse complement strand
AGCGCCGCAATTGCCGAGCGCGATCGCGACGTTGCGCACGAAGCGGTCGCGACCGGTGCGCTTGATGGCCGTGCCGGCGAACAGCCGCCGGAAGGCGACATCGTCCAGCGCCGCCAGCTCGACCAGCGCCGGTGCCGCCAGCGCGGCGCGCGGCGTCAGCGCGGCATCGCGTGCCGAGTCTCGCGCCACCTGTGCGAACTTGTTCCACGGGCAGACGGCGAGGCAATCGTCGCAGCCGTAGATGCGGTTGCCAATGGCGGGGCGCAGTTCGACCGGGATTCGGCCTTTCAACTCGATGGTCAAGTAGGAGATGCACAGCCGCGCATCGAGTTGGAACGGACCCGTAATCGCGCCCGTCGGACACGCGGCGATGCAGCGCGTGCAGGTGCCGCAACGATTTCGTTCGGGCGCGTCCGGTTCGAGTTCGAGCGTGGTGATGATCTCGCCGAGGAAGATCCAGTTGCCCAGTTCGCGGCTGATGAGGTTGGTGTGCTTGCCGATGAAGCCAAGCCCCGCGCGCTCCGCGAAATCGCGTTCGAGCAGCGGCCCGGTGTCCACGTACCACAGCGAGCGCGTGCTGGGACCACCGAGCGAGTCTATGAACGCGCTGAGAGTCTTGAGCCGCTCTCCAAGCACGTCGTGGTAGTCGGCAAAGCGGGCATAGCGTGCAACGATGCCAGTCGTCGTCGTAGCAGCCGACGTTGGGAGGCTCACTTCTTTCCCCGGACTAGTTGGAGCCTCCTCACGTCGGCTGCTACGATCAGAAGAATAAGCCGCTGCCACACACACGACGCTCTTCGCTCCGGTGAGCACGCACTGCGGATCGACGCGCTTGTGCGCGGTGCGCGACAGGTAGCCCATCTCGCCGTGGTGTTGCGCGGCGAGCCATTGCTCGAACTGCGCGGCGTGTTCCGGCGGGGCGGCGCTGGTCACGCGGCAGGCGTCGAAGCCTAGTTCGCGCGCGCGCTGGACGATGACCGCTTTCACGGCGTGCTTGGGGCGGAATGAGCCTCGCGGAAATGATGGATGATCTGCTGCGCAACCTGGCGCGCGGCGCGCTGGTCGGAGCGGATCAAGAGATCGGCTTGCCGGTAGAACGGTTCGCGCTGTGCGAGCAGTTCGCGAATCTTCGCCTCGGGATCGTCGGTTTGCAGCAGTGGCCGGTGATTCTGGTGGCGCACGCGCTCCCAGATGGTGTCGGGCGATGCCCAGAGGCAGACGGTGAGCGCGGATCGCTTCAGCTCGTCGAGGGTCCCCGGTTGCGCGACCATGCCGCCGCCGGTGGCGATGACGGTGCGGGTCCAGCCGGAGATTTCCGCGAGCAACTGGCGTTCGAGGTCGCGGAAGACGGGCTCGCCGGCATCCTGAAAAATCTGGGCGATGGGCCGGCCGGTGCGCTCCTCGATCAGCTCATCGGTATCCACAAAGCGGAAGCCAAGCTGTGCGGCGATGAGCCGGCCGACGGTGGATTTGCCGGTGCCCATGAAGCCGATGAGGGCGATGTTTGGTTTGGCCGGGCCGCTGGTCATCGCACAAGAGATAGCCGGGCGCGCGCGGCGGCGCACGCCATTTTGCGCGAGAGGAGGTCGTCACAAGAATTTCATTTTCAAACCCGCGGGGCGCGGTTATTGGTCTGGCCATGCCAGAGCACGCGCGCCTTGGAGAAAAGGTGTTTCGCGGCATCCCGGTTTCCGCCGGGGTCTGCCGCGGCCGCATCGTCGTGCTCGGACGTTCGCAGGAGGCGGTGCGGCGCCGGGAGATCACCGCCGAAGAAATTCCGAAGGAACTCGAACGGCTCGAAGCCGCGCTGGTCACCGTCCGCCATCAGGTGCTTGGCGTGCAGAAACAGGTCGAAGCCGCCATGGGAGCGAAGGACGCGAGCATCTTCGAGGCGCACCTGCTCGTGCTGGAGGATCGGGTGTTGCTCGGCGAAGTCGCCAAGCTCATTTCCGAAAAGCATCTCAACGCCGAGGCGGCGTTCAGCGACGTGTCGTCGCGTTACATCCAATCGCTTGAATCCATCGAGGACGAATATCTTCGCGAACGCGTCGGTGACATGCGCGACGTGACGACGCGCGTGCTGGCCGCGTTGCAAGGTGCCGGGCCGGAGAATGACCTCTCGCGGCTGACCGAGCCGTGCCTGATCGTGAGCCACGACTTCGCGCCCTCGCAAACCGCCACGCTGAACAAGAAGCTCGTGCTCGGTTTCGCGACGGATGTCGGCAGCAAGACCTCCCACACGGCGATCCTCGCGCGCTCGTTGCAAATTCCCGCCGTTGTCGGCCTGAAGGACGCATCCGCTCAGCTCCACGCCGGCCAGTACGCGTTGCTCGATGGCTTCAACGGCGTCGTGATCGTCAATCCCACTGACCAGACGCTCTTCGAGTACGGGCAACTGGTCCGCATGCAGGTGGACCTCGAGGAGAAGCTGCGCGAGGTGCGCGAACAGCCGGCGGTCACACTCGACGGCGCGCCCGTAACCCTCTCGGCGAACGTCGGCGGCGCGGCGGACATCGAGCACGTGCGCGAGAGCGGTGCCGAGGGCGTGGGTCTGTTTCGCACCGAGTATCTTTTCATCAACCGCGAGACGCTGCCCGCCGAGGAGGAACAATTTCAGGAGTATCGCAAGGTGGCCGAGGCGTTGAAGCCGCACCCGGTCATCATCCGCACGCTTGACCTGGGTGGCGACAAATTGCTCTCCCACCTCGGAGTGCCGAAGGAGATGAATCCGTTCCTCGGCTGGCGCGCGATCCGCTATTGCCTCCAGGAGCGCGACGTGTTCCGTGCGCAGCTCCGCGCGATTTTGCGTGCGAGCGCATTCGGCAACGTGAAGTTGATGTTCCCGATGATTTCCGGCGCGGCCGAACTGGACCAGGCCAACGCGGTCGTGGAGGAGTGCAAGGCCGCGTTGCGCGGCGAGGGCGTTGCGTTCAACGACGCAATGGAAATCGGCGTGATGATCGAGATTCCCTCGGCGGTGCTCGTGGCCGACGCGCTGGCGAAGCGGGTGAAATTTTTCAGCATCGGCACTAACGATCTCATCCAATACTCGCTCGCCGTGGACCGGTTGAACGAAAAGATCGCGCATCTCTACGAGCCGACGCACCCGGCGATCCTGCGCCTGATCAAGTTGAGCGTTGATGCCGCGCATCGCAACGGCATCTGGGTCGGCCTGTGTGGCGAGATGGCGGGCGAACCCACGCTTGTGCCGCTGCTTCTCGGCCTGGGTGTGGATGAACTCAGCGCGGCCGCGCCGCTGGTGCCGCGCGTGAAGTTCCTGCTCCGCCGGCTCAAGATGGTCGAGGCGAAGGCGCTGGCGGACTCGGCGCTGGCGTGCGACGATGCGACGGAGATTCTCCGGCGCACGAAGGAACTTGCCGTCGCCACCGCGCCGAGTCTGTTCGAGGAGCGGTCGCCGGCGTCCTGAATCGAAACGGCCGCCGCCGGGAAATGTCTTGATCGCCCGAACTCCACTTCGATTATTCGCGCCGACATGAACGTGCTGATCCTCGCCGCCGGCTACGCGACGCGCCTTTACCCCCTGACTCTGACGCAGCCCAAGCCGCTTCTGACCGTCGCGGGCAAGCCGATGATCGACTGGGTGATCGACAACCTCGCGCCCATCGGCGGCATCAGCCGGGTGTTCGTCGTCACCAATGCCAAGTTCGCCGGGCACTTTCAGAAATGGGCGGACACCTATCGCGCGACCAAGGCCAGGCTTGATTTCACGATCGTCAACGACGGCTCAACCGACGACAGCAACAAGCTCGGTGCCATCGGCGACCTGCACCTCGTGCTCACGAAGGAAAACTTGAGCGACGATTTGATCGTGGTCGCAGGCGACAACCTGTTCAGCCAGAGCGTTGAGGCGTTTGGAAGATTTTGCCGCGAAAGAAACGCGCCCGTGCTCGGCGTTTATGACGTGGGCAATCTGGAGGAAGCGAAAAAGTACGGCGTGGTTGCGGTGGACGGGCAGGGGAAGCTCAGCTCGTTCGTCGAGAAGCCCGCCCAACCTGCCAGCACGCTCATCGGCATCGCGCTCTACTACTATCCCAAGGGCACCTTGCCGCTCATCAAGCAGTACATCGCCGAGAAGAACAACCCGGACCAACCCGGTCGCCTCGTGCAATGGCTCTATCCTCGCACGCCAGTCTTCACGTGGAAAGTGCCCGGCTTGTGGTTCGACATCGGCTCGAAGGAGACCCTCGAAGAGGCGAACCGGATTTTTGCGAAGCTGTGAGTCGCCGCGCTGCGCCCGATCAGTCCTTGAGCCATTCCGGAATCTTCTCTGCTTCAAAAATCTCGCCCAACTCCTGCCGCTCACGCACGAGCGCGGCCTTGTTCTCATTGACCAGCACCTCAGCCGGCAGTGCGCGGGTGTTGTAGTTCGACGCCATCACAAAACCGTACGCGCCCGCGCTCAGCAGCGCGAGGTGATCGCCTTCACCGACCTTTGGCAGCGGCCGGTTCTTCGCGAAGTAGTCGCCTGACTCGCAGATGGGTCCGACGACGTCGCTGGAAATCGTCGCACCGCCTTTCCGCGTGAGCGGCACGATCTGATGATACGAGTCGTAGAACGCCGGGCGGATAAGGTCGTTCATCGCCGCGTCCACGATGACAAAATTTTTCCGACCGGTTCTCTTCACGTACTCGACGCGTGTAACGAGGATGCCCGCGTTGCCGCAGATGAAGCGGCCCGGCTCGATGAGGATTCGCAGCCCAATCGATTGGAGCAGCGGCACGAGCCGCCCCGCGTAGCTTTGCGGCGTGAGAATCCTTCTGGCCTTGGGTTGCTGCCACCATTCCTTCGCGCCGCTGTTGAGCGCCGGGTCATAGACGATTCCTAGTCCACCGCCGATGCTGAAGAACTCGAAGCCGTGCTTCGCCGAGAGCTTCTGTACGAGCGGCAGAACTTTCTTTACCGCAAGTTCAAACGGCTTCACCTCCGTGAGCTGCGAGCCGATGTGCATCTGGAGCCCGCGCAGCCAAAGGTTTTTGAGCCGGCTTGCGCGCGCGTACACGCCCTCGACCTGCTCGAAGGCGATGCCGAATTTGTTTTCGTAGGTGCCGGTGGTGATCTTCGCGTGCGTGCCGGCGTCCACGTTCGGATTCACACGCACGGCGATGGGGGCGATCTTTTTCAGCCGGGCCGCGACCTTGTTGATGCGCTGCAATTCCGCCTCGCTCTCGACGTTGAACGAGTAGATGCCTGCGCGCAGGGCGAATTCAATCTCGCGCTCGGTCTTGCCCACGCCGGCGAAAACACATTTGCGCAGGTCGCCGCCGGCGGCGCGCACGCGGCGCAACTCACCCTCGCTCACGGTGTCGAAGCCCGAGCCGAGGTTGGCGAGCGTGCGGAGGACGGCGAGGTTCGAATTGGCCTTCGCGGCGAAGCAGATCAGGTGATCGAGCGGCGCGAGCTCACGGTCGAGTTTGTCGTAATGGTCGGTGAGCGTGTGTTGCGAATACACGTAGAGCGGCGTGCCAAACTTCTTCACGAGCGATGCGATGGAGACGCGCTCGCAAAACAGCTTCGGACCGACGTAGCGGAAATCATGCATGGCGGGTCGTTATGCCAAAGTGTTCGGCAAGGGGCAAAGAGGAAAAGGGATCAGGCGCGAATAACTGGACGCGAAACGAGGGCTGCCATCTCATTTCTTTGCGCCGCGCTGACGGACGGCTTCCCTTTTTTCCTCCAAGTCGGCTTCCAGCTTGCGCTTCTCGGCGTTGAATCGTTCCTCGGCCTTCTGCATCGCCTCGAAGTCCATCTTCTCGGCGGCCTTGTTCATCTCGTCCGTTTTCGCCAGCTCGTACCCGGCGACCTTGGCTTTGCAGACCTTCTCCAACTCGGCGATCTCCTGCTTTTGGGCGGCGGTGAGCTTGACGCTCGGAGCCTGTTTGCTCAACCGCTCCATCGCGAGTTCGTAGGCGCTCTTCATGGGACTAATTGGTAACGGGCAATTCGCAACAGGAGCAGTGTAGCGTGTTGGTAAGCGAAGGCGATGGCTAATTGCGGATTACCGTTCACTCGTTGCCAAGAAGACTTTCCCGTCCTCCACGCGTACCGGCACGCAAATCGCGGGGCGGTTCGGAGCATCTGCGCAGGCGCCAGTCTTGATGTCGAACGTCCACCCGTGAAGCGGACAGGAGACCTGTCCGTTCTCGCAAAAGCCCTGGGCGAGAGGGCCGCCCTTGTGCGGGCAACGGTCGTCGAGCGCATAGACCTGGCCGTCGAGGAGGAAGAGGGCGAGTTCGAGCCGTCCGACGCGCACACGCAGGGGGCGGTCGGGAGACAATTCCGATAAACTCGCAATTGGAGACGTGAGGTTGATGCGGAGCCTTAGTCGTTGGTGTCCGGGAACAGTATCCTTCCCGAGCGATACCAGACGCCTGGTTTTGGTCCCGTATCAAAGCCAGTCTGCATCGGAGGATTCTCCTGCCCATCGGAGAAATCTCGCCATCTTGTTTTCTCCCAGTCGATTTCGCCGTCGCTGATCAGATCTGAAATCAGCGTTCGAGCTGACGATTCATTCAAATCGCTGACTCCAAGGTTCATGTAGTAGCCCACCACTCTCGAGGGTTCGTCGCCGTCGGCCGAGGTGGGCAGGGTGATTGGCTCAGTCAACCGAACTAAGACTGTTACGACGAAGTGACTGAAAATATCCCGGCTCATGAGTGCGAGCATCCGTTCATCCACCCACCTTCTTGTTCTTCTTCCACGGCATGTCCGGCATGTTGGCGGGCAGCGTCACAGGTTTCGGCTTGGGCTGGGCGAGTTGGAGTTCGGGGTCGCCTTCGAGTTTCGCGTTCGGATCGGGTTTTTCCATGTTGCCTTTCCACGAGGCGATGCGCGCCTGCAAGCCGTGGTGTTCGGCGGTTTGCTTGTCACCCGCCTTCATGTAGAAGAGCGACAAGTTGGTGTGGACGAGTTGCTCGCTGGGCCGGAGCTTCTCGGCCTTGTGCCCCTCGGTGATGGCAGTTGCGTAGTCGCCCTTGCGATAGAAACACATCGCGAGCGAGAGCTGCGCGTCGAAGTGCGCCGGGTTGGCAGCGAGGATCGCGCTCAACTTCCCGATGGCCCGGTCGTATTCGCCCTGGCTGAAGTCGAACATCGCGTCGTCGTAGGTTTCGTGGGTGTCGGGCATCGTGTTCTAGATTGACGGGGTGAATGTATCTTACGGCTCTCCGTGCGTGAAATGTTTTCAGGTTGTCAGGTTTTCAAGTTATCAAGTGTGGACGACGCGCGAGTACCGCACCTGATAACCTGAAAACCTGATAACCGAAAACTTCCGACGTGAATCCACACATTAAACTTCTCTCCACCGACTTCGACGGCACCCTGCACGCGGAGTTCGCCGATCCGCCGGTGCCGGCACGATTGCAGGAGTTGATCGGCCAATTGCAGCGGCAGGGTGCGAAGTGGATCATCAACACCGGGCGCGATCTGCCGAGCTTGTTGGAGGCGCTCGCGCGCGCCCGGCTGTCGGTGCGGCCGGACTACCTCGCGCTGGTTGAGCGCGAAATCTATGTCCATCGAGGCTCGGAGTATGTCCCGCTCACCGACTGGAACGCGCGCTGCGACGCCCAGCACGCGGAACTCTTCGCGCGCCTGCACGCCGACGTCGATGAGTTGCGCGCGTGGATCGAGGGGCGATTCGACGCGACGCTTTACGCCGACCCGTACTCGCCGTTCTGCGTGATTGCGCGGACGATCGAGGACATGAATGCCATCCACGCATTTCTCGAGGAATTCTACCGCACCGCGCCGGACGTGGCGGTGGTGCGCAACGATGTCTATCTCCGTTTCAGCCATCGCGACTTCAACAAGGGCGCCGCGCTTGCGCGAATCGCCGAACTGGTCGGCGCGCGCCCGGAGGAAATCTTTGCGGCCGGCGACCACCACAACGATCTGCCGATGCTCTCACGCAAGTTCGCCTGCCTGTTGGCCGCGCCCGCGAACGCCGTGCCCGAAGTGAAGGACTCCGTACGCGGGCAGTCCGGTTTCGTCGCTGAGGAGCCATACGGCGACGGGATCGTTTCGGCGTTGGAATATTTCCTCAACGGGCGCGGTTCTCATTAATTTGCTTAAAAGCAAAAGTTCATAAATCAAGACGCCTAATTCGGGTCAGGTCCGATGCCCGGCCACACGTTTGAAAACAACATGGAAGGCTTGATTTCATTGGTGATTTCACGCTTTGAATACCGGTTGACACATCAAGGTCGGGTGATAGTGTCGGTTCACGATTGAATTCCTTCGCAACACGAGGCGGAGGGCTTTTCGTCGCGTCTGGCGAAGGCCATGAGCACAGTTTATTTTGAAACGAATCTATGAGTAACACGACAGCAACAGCAACCCCAGCCGGCGGCAGCGGTACCGCGCGACCAATCTCCGAAGCCGTCATCCGCATCGCGGGCAATTCCCAGGACGGCATTCAGGCCATCGGCGGCTTTCTCGCGCGCCTCGCGGGCCGCAGCGAGCAGGAGGTCATGACGTTCATGACGATTCCGTCCACGATTTCGGGCGGGCCGTCGATCTTCCAGGTGCGCATCGGCTCGGGCGAAGTCCTGAGCGCCGGCGACGAGGCGGATGTGCTGCTCTGCTTTTACCAGCACAGCTACGAGGACCACATCAACTCGCTGCGCAAGGGCGGCATCGTGCTCTACGATTCCGATCACGTGCAGGTGAAGCCGGAGTGGGAGCAGGATTACCGGCACATCGGCGTTCCGATTTCGGGTCGCACGGTTGAAGCCATCGGCGGCACGGGACGCGACAAGGGCAAAAATATTTTTGCGCTCGGTTTGATCGCGAAAATGTTCGACCTGAACCTGCCCAAGATCGAGAAGCTCATCACCGAACGCTTCACCGGCAAGGACCAGAGCATCGTCAATAACGCGCTCACCGCTTTTCACGCGGGCTACAGCTTCCAACTCGATAGCGCAGTGCAGCTTTTCAGGTTCGAGGACGCGCAGAAGAAGGACCGCCATCAGGTCGTGATGAACGGCAACGAGGCGCTCGGTTATGGGCTGATCGCGGCGGGCGTGCGTTTCGGCGCCGGGTATCCGATCACGCCTTGGTCGGACATCATGGAGTTGTTGCGGCGCGAGCTGCCAAAATATGGCGGCTCATTCATCCAGTGCGAAGATGAGATCGCTTCAGTTTCGATGGCCATCGGTGGGAGTTACGCCGGGCGCGTCGCGGTGACGGGTTCATCCGGGCCGGGCATCTCGCTGAAGACAGAGGCGATTGGTTGGGCGGTCATGGCGGAGATTCCGCTCATCATCGTGGACGTTCAGCGCGGCGGGCCATCGACGGGCATGCCGACGAACGTCGAGCAGTCGGACTTGAACATCGCGACTTTTGGCGGACACGGCGACAGCCCGCGCGTGGTCATTGCGCCAGCGAGTGTCGAGGACGCGTTCTACACGGCCATCGAAGCGGTGAACATCGCGCGCAAATACAGCGTGCCGGTGTTCATCCTGACCGACCAGGCCATCGCGACGCGCATCGAGGCGTTCGAAGAACCGAACATGCAGGAGGTCGTTCAGGACATTTCGCCCGACTTCACGCCGGTGGCGGATCACAAGCCCTACGATCTCGCCGCGCCAGACGGCGTCACGCGGCACATCGCCCCGGGAACGCGCGTGGGAACCGGCAAATATCCGGTCGTCACCGGATTGGAGCACGATGAGTTGGGACACCCGACCGGTTCGCCGAAGTTACATGTGCAGATGAACGCTAAGCGTCGCAACAAACTCCGCGCCCTTGCCCGCGAGTTGCCCGTGCCGAAGATTTACGGCCAGGGCGAAGGCGACGTGTTGCTTGTCGGCTGGGGCTCGACGCAAGGCCCGATCCGCGAAGCCGTGGACAAGGGGCTCAAGGAAGGGCTGAGCCTTTCCGCGATTCACATCAAGCACATCAATCCGCTGCCAGAAGGCTTGGACAAGATTTTCTCGCGCTTCAATCACGTCTTCGTCATCGAGATGGCGGAGGAAGGCGTCTATGGCCATGGCCAGCTTGGCATGGTGTTGCGCGGGCGCTATGCGCTGCCGCAGATTCGCGGCATCTGCAAGACTGACGGTCTCACCTGGAAGGTCCGCGAAATTCTCGAACGCGTGAAGGCGAACCTCACGAACAAGTAAAACGCCACGACGCCAACACGAATCGAACCATCAACATTTCAACGACCACCATGAGCACGCTTTCGATCCCTTTTCAAAATCTGCCCCGCACCACCGACACGCCGAACCTGCCCGTGCCCGCGCCGATCGCGGACACCGAACGCAAGGGCCTCACGAAGAAGGAAGTCGCCGCCGACCACCCGACGTGGTGCCCTGGCTGCGGCGATTTCTCCGTGCTGGCGCTTTACTTCAAGCTCATCGAGAAGCGCAAGATGCACCACGAGAAGATCACCACCGTGGCGGGCATCGGGTGTTCGAGCCGCTTCCCGTATTTCGTGCAGGCGCACGGAGCGCACTTTATACACGGACGCGCCCTGGCCTTTGCCAGCGGCATTTCTCTGAGCCGGCCGGACCTGCACGTGTTCGCGTTCAGCGGTGACGGCGACGCATTTTCCATCGGGGGCAACCATTTCAATCACACCGCGCGCCGGAATATAAAGATGACCTTCGTGGTGATGGACAACCAGGTCTATGGCTTGACCAAAAAACAGACCTCGCCCACCTCACCGCTGGGATTCAAGAGCAAGACCGATCCGTGGGGCGCGATGGACCAGCCGATCAACCCGATGAAGCAGGCCATCAGCGCGGGCGCCACGTTTGTCGCGCGCACCACGGCGACCAACCCGAACCACCTCCTCGCCACGATGGAAGCCGCGATGGACCACGACGGCTTTGGCTTCGTCGAGTGCCTGAGCGAGTGCGTGGAATTTTACGAAGGCGCATTCGATTCGGCGAACCCGCGCAAGGGCGGCAAGTTCATGGAAGTGCCCAAGGACCACGACGTGACCGACGAAATCGGCGCTTACAAGCTGGCGGGCGAACCATTCCCCGGCTACTTCGGCGTCTTCTACAAGGTCAACCGGCCGACGAAGAACAAATGCGAGGCGGACATCAACGCCGCTGCGCAGGCGAAGATCGCCGGGAAGCAGCCGTGGGAAATTCTCCAGGGGACGTTCAATCGGATGAAGTGAATCAACGGCTCCGCGCTTTCAGCCCCGGCGATGAGCCGGAGCTTTTTCGTTTTGCGATGCGAGTCGGGCGGAGTGGCGTGAATTCAGCTCGTGAAAATTCGCGCAATTCGTGTCAAACAATCTGCGTATGCCGATCTACGAATTCGCGTGCCCGAAGTGCCGGAGGATTTTCAGCTTCCTCTCCAAACGCGTGAATCCCGACCGCCAGCCCGTCTGCCCGAAGTGCGGCGGCAGGAAGCTGAGCAAGCAGGTCAGCCAGTTTGCGATGACAAAAGGCTTGAAGGAACCGTCTGCGGCCACTGGCGATGAAGGCGGCGAACGCGGTCCGCCGATGCCTGATCTCGACGATCCACGTGTGATGCGCGCCATGAGCGAGATTGAGCGCGACATGGAGCACATGGACGAAAGTAATCCCAAGCACATGGCGATCATGATGCGCAAGATGAAGGACGCACTCCCGCCCGGCGCGATGCCCAAGGAACTCGACGTGGCCATCAAACGGCTCGAGGCCGGCGAAGACCCGGAGAAGATCGAGGCCGACATGGGCGACGTGCTCGGCAACTTGATGGGTGGCGAGGGCGGGGGAGCAGTCGGCGGAGGTTACACGCGCGACAGTGGGCTGTACGATTACTGACCTGCCGGCGGGCCGGCAGGGTTCGGACGCATCCGTTCGACTTCCGCCTTCCAGCCATCGAGCGCCCGGGTGAGTTCCTTGATCGTTGTGAGGTCGCGCAGCGAAGCCACCCGCACGCGCTGGCCCTGGTAGTCCACATCTTTCGCGCGGATTTCGGCGGGGAAGCGGGTGCCGTCCTTGCGACAAACGATCGCCTCGTAAGGTCCGCTGTCGCCCACGGCGATCCGTTCGGCGATGTGGTCGAACGACTCCGGCGCGATCACAAGATCAATCACATGGCGGCCGACGATTTCCTCGCGCGTGTAGCCGAGCATTTCCAGGAAGCTCGGGTTGACCTCGATGGCAATGCCGTTGCGGTGCATGACCACGCCCTCAAAGGTCGCCTCGGACAAGGCGCGGAAGCGTTCCTCCGATTCGCGCAGACGCACCTCGGCGCGGTGCTTGGCCAGCGCCATTTCGATGATGCTTTCCAGTTCGCGGTCGCCGAATGGCTTGATCAAAAATCCCTCGGGCTCGGTGGCTTTGGCGCGGTTGAGCGTGGCGCGGTCCGAGTGCGCCGTGAGATAAACGACTGGGAGATGGTAGTCGTGCCGGATGCGATTCGCCGCGTCGGTCCCGTCCATCGCGCCGCGCAGGCGCACGTCCATCAACACCAGGTCGGGCTTCCATTCGCCCGCGAGAGTCACTGCCTGTTCGCCAGTTGGGACGTTGGCGAGCACCTCGTAGCCCAGCGATTCGAGCCGCTGGGCCAGATCCGCGGCGGTGATCGACTCGTCTTCAACTACCAGTATGCGAACGTGAGGCATGACGACCGTGAAGTTTCGCGCACGTGCGCCGATTTGCAACTGCCCGGTGCGAAAACGTTTCACTGGCGGACGTGTGCGCGCTCGGCGGGTTCCTCGACTTGGAACGCGATGCGGAATTCCGTCCCGTCGTGGACGATGATTTCCAACTGGCCGCCCAGTTGTTCGGCCAACATGCGCACCAGTTTCAGTCCGAGCGAGGGCGAGCGGGCGATATCGAAGCCCTGCGGCAGGCCCACGCCGTTGTCGCGGAAACTCAGCACGAACCGCCCTTCCTCCACCGC
>DATDFH010000038.1:0-10525 GCA_036522715.1 Verrucomicrobiia bacterium | reverse complement strand
CCCGTCGCTCCGCCCTGCAACGCACCGCCGCAATTTCCGTCGCCGCCGCTTTTGCTTCACTCCCAAAGCTTCGCGCCGCCGATGCCGCGAACAGAAGACTCCGCGTCGCCGTCGTCGCGCTCGGCCGCGGCTACGCGCACGTGAGTGCGCTGCTCACGCTGCCCGATGTCGAGATCGCGTATCTCGCCGAGGTTGATCCGAAGCGACTGGAGCGCGGCTTGAAGGCCGTGGCCGCGAAACAAGCCTCGCCTTGCACCGGCACGGGCGACTTCCGGACTTTCCTCGAAGACAAGACGCTCGACGCGGTTTTCATTGCCACGCCGAATTTCTGGCACACACCCGCCGCGCTGCTCGCGATGCAGGCGGGCAAACACGTGTACGTCGAGAAACCCGGCAGTCAGAACCCGCACGAGGCGGAGATGATCGTCGCCGCGTCGAAGAAGTACGGTCGCCTCGTGCAGATGGGCAATCAGCGCCGCACGTGGATGAAGGAGGCGATTGCCGAGTTGCACGGCGGCGCAATCGGCCCGGTGAAATTTGCCCGCGCCTTTTACTACAACCGCCGCGAAGCCATCGCCCAGGGCGGCTCGCTCAAGGCCGCGGAAAACCTCGACTGGAACATCTGGCAAGGCCCCGTTCCCACCGAGCGCGACATGAAACCTTACGTCCACTATGACTGGCACTGGCTCTGGCACTGGGGCAACGGCGAGATGGGCAACAACGGCATCCACACGCTCGACATCCTGCGCTGGGGTTTGCAGGTCGAGCGTCCTCAACGCGTCACCTACCTGGGCAACCGCTACTGGCACGACGACAAACAGGAGACGCCCGACACCGGCACTGCGGTTTTTGATTTCGGCAAGGTCGGCTTTGAATGGCTGCAGAGCAGTTGTCATCCGCGCTCCGCCGAGAAGCCGCTCGGCGAATGCGTCTTCTACGGTGAAGGCGGCACGATGGCGATGACGAGCAACACGTGGACGATCTACGACGGCAAGGGCGCCAAGATCAGCGAGGGCAAAGGCAAAGGCGGTGGCGACCCGGCGCACATGGGCAACTTCCTCGACGCGATCCGTGGCAAAGCCAAGTTGAACAGCCCGATCGAAGAGGGCCAGAAGAGCACCATGCTCTGCCACCTCGCGAACATCGCGTATCGCACGAACACAGTAGTGCGTTGCGACCCGAAAACCGGGAAGCTCATCGACAATCCCGCCGGCGAAAAACTGTGGAAACGCGAGTATCGCAAGGGCTGGGAACCGCACGTGTGAAATACCGTGTCGGCATCATCGGCTCCACCCAGCGCGGCGGTTACGGCCACGGACTGGACTCGGCGTTCAAGGACGCGCAGTTGTTCGACGTAGTGGCAGTGGCCGACGACGATCCCGAGGGCCTTGCCGCCACGGCCAAACGGCTCGGTGCCGTGCGCGCCTACTCCAGCTATCGCGAAATGCTCGCGGCGGAACGGCTCAACATCGTGAGCATCGGCCCCCGCTGGATCAGTGATCGCGTCGCGATGGTGACCGCCGCAGCCCGCGCGGGTTGCCACATCTACTTGGAGAAGCCGCTCGCGGCCACGTTGAACGATGCCGATGCCATGCTCGCCGCCTGCCGGCGCGCGAAGGTGAAATGCGCGCTCGCGCATCAACTCCGCGCGATGCCGCCGGTACGCGCGGCCTTCGCGGACATTCACTCGGGGAAGTTTGGAAAGGTGCTGCGGCTCTTCGGCCAGCCAACCGACGACGCGCGCGGCGGCGGCGAAGAGTTGATCGTGCATGGCTCGCATTTCTTCGACCTCATGATTGCGCTCGCCGGTCCGCCACGCTGGGTAAGCGCACATCTCACCGTTGGCGACCGCGACGCGACGCTGGCCGACAAGCGCGAAGGGCGCGAGCCGGTCGGCCCCATCGCGGGCGACTCTGCGGCGGTGATGATCGGCTTTGATCATGGCGTCCGCGGCTTTTGGAACTCGACGGCGAACCTCAACCGCCACGGCACCATTTACGGTCTCACGATCCAGTGCGAGCAGGCCACCGTCTGCATGAGGACGCGCGGCGATGTCTTCATTTATCCCGGCCCCGTGATCGAACCGGAGAACGAAAAGCGCGCGTGGGAAAAGGTGTGGGTCGAGAGCTGGCACTTCACGCCCGAGCACAAGCCGGCGCCACTTGGCGATTACATCCACCGCGGCAACCAGACGCTCGTGCGAGAACTCGTCACCGCCATCGAGCACGACACCGAACTGACCGCAAGCCTGCGCGACGCCGTGCTCGTCACCGAGATCATCCAAGGCGCCTACGCCTCACACTTCGCCGGCGGGAAACGGCTGACGATTCCGCTAGCCGACCGGCGTCATCCATTGTCGGGCTGAGAAAACGCAACGCTTGCGCCCGCAGCGAATCTCAAAGTGGAAGTCCACGACTGGTCTTGGCGGTGTCTATTGTTGGCCAAGGTGATGCGCGCTTCTTCAGGTTCAACGCCGAGTTTTTTTGCTCCGACGCCGACGCTCTTTGCTTCGACGCTGAGCCAAAAAGCATCGGCGCCGATGCTCACAACTGGTGGCCCCTCGTTCCGAGCATCGCCGCCGACGCTTTTTGAATCGACGCTGATGTTCGAAGCCTCGACTCCGATCTTCTGAGGATCGAAGTCGATGAAAAAGGCATCGGCTTCGACCCTCAGAACCACCACCCCCTCGTTCCGAACGTCGGAGGGGGCCTTAAAAGCATCGGCGGGGTAGTTCCGAACCACCCCCTACATGCTCGTAAGCCTCTCTAAACAAGGCATTTGAGAGGATTGCACCTTCTTGACCGCGATGCCCTAGTTTCCCGGCTGAATCCGACCCGGAATGATGCTTCCGGAGGCCGAATTCTTGAGTCCGGCGGCATGCACGATGGCGCAGGTGATGCGAGCTTCCTCGGTGGGCGGATACAGGCTCGCCACGGCGTCGCGGGTTTCGCCGACGAACTTCACACCAACCGAGTAGTTGTCTGGCTGTCAGAATGTAGTCGGTGATCGAGCGAGCGCAGCGACCGACTACACCCGGAAGCAGTCGTTCAGTCGCTCCAAGCCCTAATCACAAGGTTCATCAGCTTCGTTGCCGTCACGCTCACTCACATGAATCATTATCGAGTCAGGAGCGAACGCCTCGCAGAAAACCGTTGCCCCAAATTTCATTGCCAACGCGATTACACTGGCGACCAGCATGACCGATGTAATTTTCCAAGATTGAAACGCAACTACAAGCGATGCGGTCAGATACTTCTTGTCATAGGCAATCGAAAGTCCGTTCGACCACGCTTTGTGTATTTCAGTCTTGGGATCGCAGACAGACTTCCAAGCCACACGCTTAAATGCTCCATGAATCTTTTTCCCGAGTTCACGAATCTTTGCTGCATTCGCCTGCTGCGGCCCGGCCAGAAGCTTTCGCTCAGGCGATGGCAAGAGTCCCAAATAAAACTGCTGAACTGAATCGAGCAAATGCACGGCGTCGCCGGGCATTGCATGGCCGATCATCACGTAGATTTCGTCCTCACTCTTGGAACGAACAAGTTCGACCGCTTGCTCATGAACAACGTCTAGTTCCAACTGTTTTGGCAACGCCTCCACAATTCCCGACAGGAGACATTCTTCCTCGACTCGCGACAGGATCCGCCGGTGAAGTTGAATCCGCCTCCGGGGAGATTGGACATTGTTGATGCTTAAGACCGCCTGACGAATTAGCGGCTTTGCTTTATCAAAATCCTTGGTGCGGATGTAGCAGATCGCGAGGAGAACGGTCGCTTCAAGATGAGCTCGCGTGTCAGGGGAAACCAGTTTCCGAGTTCCCGTATACCCTGTGATAGCGAACTCGGTCTCCCCAGCCGCAAGAGCGCATTCATAAAGCCAGTTTTTCGCCTGTAGCAATCGCGTGACGTGCCCAGTCGGCTTAAGCAGAAGCTGAATACGCGCTGCAATTTCCTTCGCGGTTCCGAAATCCGCAGTCCGAACACAGGCTCTCAAACGGGGTTCGAGCATCCGCAGTTCTTCCTTCTGCGGTTCTGTTAATGGCGGTGGCCTCTTCATCGATTTGCTGGTGCAGCTCTCAGCTCGCGTCCTTTCTAGCTAATGTCGCCGCACGGGGCGCTCACTAAATCGCCTTCTCGTAAATCCTCTGAAACACCTTGTCCGCGCCTTCGCCCGCGCGGTTCGGGTCGCAGATGGTGATGCCATCGGGGCCGAAGCGGGCGGTGACGGTCGCGCCTTTACCTTCCGCCAGGTATTTGAAGTTCAGGTCGCGCACCTTCGCGGCGGCGTCCACGATCGCGCAGGTGATGCGCGCTTCCTCGGCGGTCGGATACAGGCCGGCCACGGCCTCGCGGGTTTCGCCGGCGAATTTCACGCGGCAGACCGCCACGAGGCCGACGGTGAGGCTGTCCACGCCGTAGCCGACGTAGGCCTTGGAGCCGTCGGCGCGGAGGACGTCGCGGGTGAAGTGGTTGTTGCTCGTGCGCGAACCGCCGCCTTTGTTCCACCAGCGGAAGCCGCGGTATTGCTGGTCGCTCTCGACCTTGCCGTCGGCACCGACGATTTCGTGGCCCTGGTTCACCGGCCCCTCAAAGTCGGGCGGCGTGATCCAGTTGTTGTGGAAGTTGATGCTCATGCCGTTGTCGAAATCCACGCGCACCTGCACGGCGTCGTAGGCGTTGATGCCGTCGCGCACGAGGCGCTTCTTCTGGCCGACGGCAGTGAGCGAGACGGGCTTGGACTTGTAGTAGGAGTAAATCAGATCGGTCCAGTGCGGGCCGACGTAGCTGAACGGGTCGCTCGACTCGACCCACTTGAAAGTGCTCGTGCTGACTTCGAGCGGCTCTTCGAGGAACGCGGTGCCGTAGAGCGGCGCGCCGATGCGCTTCTGGATGTCATCGCGGATGCGCAGGTGATCGGGGTCGTAACGCTTGTGCATGTCCACGGCCACGATGCGGTTCTTCGCGCGCGCGGCCTCGATGATCTGGTCAGCCTCGTGCGTGGTGAGGCACATGGGCTTCTCGGTGAGGACGTGGGCGCCCTTCGCGAGCGCAGCGAGAATCGGCTGCGTGTGCAGATGATCCGGCGTGGCGACGGCGAGCACGTCGAGGTCAGGGAAATCGCGGAGGATGTCGTGCCAAGGTTCGTCGCCGAAGTAGCACTTGGGCGAATGGCCAGTCCACTCCTTGAAAGCGCCGGCGGATTTCTCGGCGGACTTCTGCGAGCGGGTAGCAACGGCGACGAGATCGAACTTCACCGGCGCAAGTTCGCGGTTGAATTTGTCGAGGCCGACGCGCGCGAGCTGGCCGGCGATGCCGAAGCGCTGGAGGTCGGCGTAGGCGCGGAGGTGGACGTCGCCGCCGAACATGCCGGCGCCGACGAGGGCGATTTTGATCGTGGGTTCCATGCGAGGAGTATTTGCGGCGAAGTCTGCCGAACGCCCCGCATTTCGTCACGAGTTCAAATACTCCTGTGATAACGTGCTGCCGGCATCTTGCCGCCAGGTCCATCCGTTTTCCACCGCGCTTCCAAGCCGGTTGATTCAGAAGCGATCTGCCGGCAAGATGCTGGCAGCACATTGTTGTGAAACCGGTCTTCGAGAAAACGCCGCGCACGCAGTGGGAGTCATTCCACTGCGAGGTCGTGCGCGGGCCGGGCTACAACGCCACGTGGCACTTTCATCCCGAGTTTCAAATCACGCTCGTGCTCAAGAGCCGCGGCCACCGGCTGGTGGGCGACAACATCACACCTCTGACACCGGGCGATCTTGTGCTCGTCGGCTCGAATCTTCCCCACGTCTGGCAGCAAGAGACCGCGCACGGCAGTTCGCCCCATGCCGTCCACGCCATCATCGTCCGCTTTCTCGGAACGTTTTTGGGCAGGGACTTTTTTGAAATTCCAGAAGCTGAACCCGTGGCCCAACTGCTACGTCGCGCGGCGCGCGGGTTGCAGGTGACGGGCAAAACGCGCGCGGTCGTCGCCGAGCAATTGCAGCGGCTGCCCGAGAGCAACGGTCTGCAACGCATCGCCGGGTTGCTCGAAATCCTCGACACGCTTGCGAAGTCCAAAGATCTGCGGCCAATCGCGAGCGCCGGGTTTGTCCCCCAGTTGGAGAGCGCCGATCAAAATCGCATGCAGCGCGTTTGCCGCTACATCGACGAGCATCTGGGTGGGGAGATCGACCGCACGAGGGTGGCGGGCGAGGCGCACCTGAGCGTGGGGGCATTCAGCAGGTTCTTCAAGCTGCGGACGGGAAAGACGCTGCCCGAATACGTGAACGAGCTGCGCATTGGCCGCGCCTGCCGGATGCTCGCCGAGGAAAACACGAAGGTGACCGACCTCGCGCTCGACTGCGGCTTCCGCAACCTGGCCAACTTCAACCGGCGCTTCCGCGAGATCACGAAGATGACGCCGCGCGAGTATCGGCGGAAAATCCAGGAGAGCGCCGCGTAAGTCTGGGAGCGCGGGCGTGAACGCCGCGCTCCGGTTCAAAGCAGCGCCGCGGCATCCGCAGCCAGCAGCAGCGTCGCTTGTTTCTGAGTGCGCAGGCAGGTCGCGGGACACGCGGGGCCGATGGGATCGTGCAGCACGCGGCGGATGATTTGCGCCTTCGCACTTCCCGGCGCGAGGCAGATGACTTTGCGCGCGGCGCACAGCGCGGGGATCGTCAGCGTGAGGCCGAAGCGCGGCACCTCTTCCATCGACTTGAAGTGGCCGTAGCCGAACTGCTGCCTGCGGTTCGCCTCGTCGAGCGGCACCTGCTTGACCAGCACCGGGTCGTCGAAGTCGGCGTCGGGCGGATCGTTAAACGCAAGGTGGCCGTTCTCGCCGACGCCGAGGCAGCAAAGTTCAATCGGTTCTTCGCGCAGCAGCGCGGCGTAGCGCTCGCATTCCATTGCGGAGTCCCGCGCGTCACCGTGCAGAAAATGAAACGCACCCGGCCGGACACGGCTTTCCACGCGCTCGTGCATGTAGCGGATGAAACTCGCGGGATGATCAGCGCCGATGCTCAGATACTCGTCCATGTGGAAGCAAGTGATGCGCGACCAATCCACGCCGCCCAGGCGCGCGAGGTCATCGAGGAATTTGAGCTGCGAATTGCCCGTCGCAAGGATCACACGCGCCGCCCCGTGCCGGTCGATGGATTCCGCCAAGAAGTCGCGCACGTCCGCCGCGGCCGCCAGCGAGAGTTCGCCGGCATCGCGATAAACGCGGATCGACAGCGCATCCACTTTGAAGGCTTTGACTGGTTCAGGCATCGGAGGCGGAATGACACCGGGAAGCGCCGCCGGCTGTCAAACTTCGTTTTCCAATTTCACCACGCGCCGCCGTGTGTCTGTCCACCCGCATCGCTCGAAAACGCACGGTTTGCCTCGGAACGAGACACGAGATCCGCCGTGCTGGCGCGGGCAAGCCTCAATTCTGCCCGGCATGTCCACTGCTTAACCATTCCTGTCGAACGTTGATCAAAACATTGCGAATCCCATGACGACTCAAGCCCTCGCCCAAGCGATCACCCTCCGGCAGCAGATGCCGTTGGAAGACCTTCTCCAATTCGCGCCGCAGCTCGCCGCTTACGTCGGTGGCCAGCCGATGACCTTCCCCGACATCGCCGGCGAAGCCACCCAGGCCGACACTGAGCGGGCCTTTTGGGCAACGTTCAGTTTCGGCTGCCTCCAGGCGCTCGTCCTCTTCTCGCTGATCTACGCGTACTTCGCCCTCTGACCTGCGGGTCGGTGTGCGGAAGCGCGCAATCCCCGCCAACTTCGGTTGGCAAAACAAATCCCTCCCCGGCACACGACGGGGAGGGATTCACGTTTTTGGAATCGAAAAATCAACCGCCAATCTGTTTCGCGTAGTCTGCGGCGGGCAGCAAGACGTTCAACTCCGCCAGATTGGCCAACTTCAACTTGAAGAACCAGCCCTTGCCGAACGGATCGCTGTTTACGAGGGCCGGGTTGTTGGCAACCTCGCCGTTGGCCTCGATCACTTCACCGCTCACCGGCGAATAAATATCGCTCGCGGTTTTCACCGACTCGACCACGGCGCACGCTTCGCCAGCCTTGACCTTTCGGCCAACGGCGGGCACCTCGACGAACACCACGTCGGTCAACTCGTGTTGCGCGTGGTCGGTGATGCCTACGGTGGCGACGTCGCCGGTGAGGCTCACCCATTCGTGCGACTTCGCGTATTTCAAACTGGCAGGAACATTCGACATGGCGGGGATTGAGTCGGCGGGGGCGAAACGGGTCAAGCAGGTTTTCGGTAAATCGGCTTCTTCACGGTCTCGGCGGCAAACCTGCGGCCGCGAATCTCGATCTCGATCTTCGTCCCCACCTCCGCGAACTGCGGCGGCACATAGCCCATGCCGATACCGACGTTGAGCGAGGGACTTTGTGTGCCACTGACGACTTCACCAACCTTCTCGCCGTCAGCCCAGATCGGGTAATGCGGCCGGGGCGGCGCCGAGCGGTCGGTCATCTTGAACGCAACGCACCTCTTCGAGACGCCGTTGGCCTTCTGCTCCGCAAGCGCGGCGCGACCGGTGAACTCGCCCTTGTCCAGCGCGACGAAGAAACCCAAGCCGGCTTCGATCGGCGTTGTGGTCTCATCCAGTTCATGGCCGTAGAGCGGATAGCAAACCTCGGTGCGCAAAGTGTCGCGCGCGCCGAGGCCACAGGGTTGGAGGCAGCCGACGTGACCCAGCGCAAGCACGTGGTTCCAGAGCGCTTCGATGATCCCCGCCGGCGCCACGATCTCGAACCCGTCCTCGCCGGTGTAGCCCGTGCGGCCAATCCACACTGCCTGCCCTTGGAACTGCCACCGGCCGATCTGGTTCTTCTTCAACTCCGTCACCCTCGCCACCTGAGTGCCGGCTTGCGATGCGCCGGGAAAACATTGGTCGATGAATTCGACCACGCGCGGACCTTGCACGGCCACAGCGGCCGTGGCGTCGGAAACATTCTCCAGCTTCACGCCCGCGCGTTGCGGGAACTCCGCCAGACGCGCTTCCAACCACACTGTGTCCGGCTCGATCCGCGATGCGTTAATGATCAGCAAATACTCCGTCTCGCCAAGCCGGTACGCGTAAAGATCGTCGATCACGCCGCCCCGCTCGTTGCACATCAGCGTGTATTGCCCCTGCCCCGCCAACAGCTTGTTGATGTCGTTGGTGAGTGTGGCGTTTAGAAACCCGGCGGCCTCGTGGCCGCTGACCTTCATCTCGCCCATGTGCGAGATGTCGAAGATGCCCGCGGCGCGGCGTACGCACAGGTGCTCATCGACGATGCTCGAATACTGCACCGGCATTTCCCAGCCGCCGAACTCGATGAGTTTGCCGCCCGCCTTTTGATGCGCGGCGAAGAGTGGAGTTCGCTTCAACATCGATCAACACCGCTCAAGTAGGACGCCCTCCGCGATGCACCTGCGCGACGTAGTTGACCACGTCCATCGCGCCGGAAACAAACTGCCGCCCGCGGAAACACCCGAGCTTGACGCCCCGGACCTTTTCCGGCGCCGTGGACGCGAGCACCAGCACCGGGCAGGTCGGGTCCGTCTCGCCGGTCAGCTCGGCGATCTCGCGATACGGCGGCGGAACGGTCATCCAACGCACGTCCACCTTTTCGCGCAATTCGGGATAGACCTGAAACATCCCAGCCACCTGCGCGCACAGCGGGCAGTTATGCTCGCTCTCTGCGCCGTCCCGAAAATCGGGCTTCACTAGAAATACAGTGTCACGCGCCATTCCGTTGCTCTCCGCTTTCTGTTTTTTGCTTTCTGCTTTTGCCGCGCTCATCCCCATTTCTCGAGCTTGAGTTGTTCCTTCGGCACCTTGAGTTCCGCCAGCACGAGATGCTCGGCGAAATTCACCAGCGCATTCGGCCCGCACGCGTAGAAGACCGTGTTTGCCAGGTCGCTGATGTGTTCCGTGACCCACTCCGGGGTGATGCGACCGCGCCGGCCTGTCCAAGGGTCCGCTTCGTGCAAGCGCGTGCAGGTCACCTCGAACTGGAAGTTCGGATTTTCCTCGTCGAGCTGGTGGAATTCCTCCTGGAAAATGATGTCGTTGGTCGTGCGCACACTGTAGAGGACGACGATGCGCGTGTCGAGCTTGCGCCGCGTAGCCTCGCGCGCGAACCCGCGGAAGGGCGTCACGCCCGACCCGCCGGCGATACAGATAAGCGTCTTGCCCGGCGGCTCAAACACCGGGAGAAACCGGCCCGTGGGCGGGATTACGCCAAGCTTGTCACCCGGGTCTGCCCAATCGACCAGGCTGGTGCCCATCTTGCCGTCGCGCTTGATGGTGATCTCATAATGGCCGCGGTCCAGAGCGCAGGAACTCAGCGAATAGGCGCGTTTGTAGCTGGTTTTATACGGCCAGAACACGGTGATGAACTGCCCGGTCTGGAACTGCACGTCGTAGCCGAGGGGCCATTTCAGGCGGAGCGTCTTCGTGTCGGGAAGTTCCATCTTCACCGACTCGATTTCCATTTCGACGATGGGCTTGGCCATAACGAGGTTGCCGCGT
>DATDFH010000037.1:0-12360 GCA_036522715.1 Verrucomicrobiia bacterium | reverse complement strand
CAGGCAGCGAATCGGTGACGACGGCGGCGAAAAGCACCGACTTCGACGCCGAGTCGATCAGCTTCTGCTCGAACACGACCGCCGGCAGGCCGCGGCTCTGCATGTGCAACAGGTTGTAATCAAAGGCCACGCGCCGCGCCGCGATCGCCGTCACCACGCACAACACCGCCGTCACCGTGATCGTCGTCACCGGCCGCTCCAGCCACAGCCTCTCGATCCGTGCGCGGGTGTCCTGCACTGGCGAGCTCGCGTGGTCGATGACGTTCTGCCGGCCGCGCAGCAGCATCACGGGCAGCAACGTCATCATCGGCCCCAGGCAGATCAGCAACCCCGCGCCGCTGATGATCCCCATCTCCTGCACGCCCCGAAAATCCGTTCCCGCCATCGCAAAAAATGCGCCCGCCGTGGTGAATGCGCCCGTATAAATCCCCTGCCCGGTGTTCACCATCGCCTTCTGCAACGCCCCCTGCTCGCTCTCGCCGCGACGCAGTTCCTCCTCGTAACGCGAGATCAGGCGCACGCCAAAATCGATCGCCAGCCCGATCAACATCGGCATGAACGTGATCGTGAGGATGTTCAGGTGGCCAATCGCGAACGTCGTGAAGCCCATCGTGTACACCAGCCCGACGATCAGGCAGATCGTCGCCTTGATCGGCCGGCCGGTTTCCGCGTACCCGTAAATGAAGATCAGCGCCACCACCACGAGCGAAACGATCGTCGCCAGCAGCGTGTCCTTTTGCGACTGGTTCATCTCGTCCACCTCGAGCACCGGTTCGCCGGTCATGCCGATGTTCACGCCGGGCACCTCGACCTGCGTCTGGCGGATCAACTCCCGCAGGCGCTCGACCGAGTCCGCATTGAGCCGGGCCTCACGCGCGCGCGCCGTGACCAGATACATGCGGCCGTTGGCGAAGGTGATGTATTGCTCGCGCTCGGCCTCCGGTCCGGTGCCAAACAGCGCGGTGATGCCCGGCGAGGGCGGCATTCCCGGACGCATCAGGCTGTCGCGCGCCTGATCCACGATGCGCTGCAACGCCGGCAGCGCCTTGATCATCGAATCGGTTTCGTCGCTGGCTTCGCGCCGCGCGGTGCGGAACTGCTGGTTCACCGCGCGGAAAACTCCGTTGAGATTCGTCGCCTGCGAGAATGAATTGATGAACGGCCGGTAGGTGCGCAGGGTCTGCTGCAAATCATCCAGCGTGTCCTCCGGCAGGAACAACAGCGCCTTCGGCCCCATCATCTTCAGGTCGCCCTTGTAAAACACATCCGCGAAGAGGTTCGTCTCCGCCTCCAGTTTCGCCCCAAGCCGCTCGACGAATTGCCGGTTCTTCTCAGCGTCTTCGCTTTCAACGACGGCGACCAGGTCATCCTGCCCGGGGAATTCCTTGCGAAACTCGAGGTAGTGACGGTGATATTTCTTGTCCGCGCCGACGAGGTCGTTCCGATCCAGACTGAACTTCAACTCCGTCACCGAATACCAACCGGCCAGCGGCAGCAGCACCAGATGCGGCCAGAAAAACAGCCACCGCCGCCGGTAGACAATATCGGCCAGCCACGTCAGCGCACGAACGGCGATGCTGGGTTTGGCGGAGTTCATTTAGACGAAGCGAAACGGCTCCACTTCAGATGCCATCCGGAAATTCGGCGTTGGAATAGACTTCCTGCACATCGTCGTGGTCTTCGAGCGCGTCGATGAGCCGCGCCACGTCAGCGGCGGCTGACGGCGCGAGCGGCACCGCGACCAGCGGCAGCCACGTCACGTGTGCGACCGCGGGCTTGATGCCTTTGGCCTCGATGCTTTTGTGAACTGCCTCAAACTGCCCCGGCTCCGTGATGATCTCGTAACCGTCCGCGTCCGATTTGAAATCTTCCGCGCCCGCTTCGAGCGCAAGTTCCATCAACGCGTCCTCGCCGGCGGCTTCGCGCGCGACGATGAGCTGCCCTTTGCGCTGGAACAACCGGCTCACAGCACCGGCCGTGGCGATCGTGCCGCCATTCTTCGTCAGCAGGCTGCGGATTTCCGCCGCGGTGCGGTTGCGGTTATCCGTGCTCAACTCGACGAGGATCGCCACTCCGTGCGGGCCGAACACTTCGTAGGCGAGGTCCTCGTAGGTGACGCCGCCCCCCTCGCCGAGACCGCGTTTGATGGCGCGCTCGATGTTGTCGTTGGGCATGTTCGCCCCGCGACACTTGAGCAGCACCATGCGCAGGCGCGGGTTCTGGGCCGGATCGCCGCTCTTGCTGATCTTGGTGGCGACCATGATTTCCTTCGAGAGCTTGGCGAAAATCTTGGCGCGCTTGGCGTCAATCGCTCCCTTGAAGTGTTTCAACTTCGCCCATTTGCTGTGGCCGGCCATGTCGCGTTCTTACTCGTAATCCTTCTCTTACTCTTACTCGTCACTACGCTGCCTCGACCATCACTGCCGTCCCGTAACACAACACCTCCGTCACTCCCGGTGCGACCTCGGTGGCATCGTAGCGCACACCGATCACGGCGTTGGCGCCAAGTTCCGCGGCGTGTTCGAGCATCAGGCGGAACGCGTCGTCGCGCGCCCGTTCGCAGAGGCTGGTGTAGATGGAAATGTTCCCGCCGAAGATCGTCTGGATGCTCGCGCCGATGTTTCCAATCACCGAACGCGACCGCACGATGATCCCGCGCACGACGCCCAGCGACTTGGCCGTGCGATAGCCAGGGATCTCGAACGTGGTGGTCGTCAGCGGATGTGTCTGGCTCATAGCGCGCGGGGATTGAACACGACGACAGCCGAAGCTCCAAGTTCAAAGCTCAAGAGAAGTCCCCGATGCTCAAGCCGGATCGCCAGCATTGGAACTTGATGCGGGGAGCTTCCTTCGAGCTTTGAGCTTTAAGCTTGGAATTTTCTCTCCCCATCCACCCAAACCCCGCGCACGCGGAATCTGTCATCAAACCACACGAGGTCCGCGCGCTTGCCGGTTTCAAGTGAGCCGAATTCCTTTGCACGCCCCAATTGTCGCGCCGGATTCAACGACGCCATCCGAACCGCGTCCGCCAGCGGCGCACCCGCGAGTTGATGCACGCGCCGCACGCCCTCGATCATCGTCAACGTGCTGCCCGCCAGCCCGGTGCCGTCATCCATCACAGCCACCTGCTCGGTCGTGCGCGCGGAAATGCCGAACAGGTCGAACTTCGTCCCCGGCGGCAGCCCCGCGCCCAGCGTCGCGTCGGTGATGATCACCACACCGTCGCGGCCCTTGGCGTTGATGAGCATCCGCATCAGGATCGGCGGGACGTGCACCGTGTCGGCGATCAACTCGGCCATGATTTCGTCCTGCGCCATCGCGAATTCGATCATGCCCGCCAGCCGGTACGGCCCGCGTTTGGTAATCGTGCTCATGGCGTTGAACGTATGCGTGGCCTGGTTCAGCCCCGCCTTCAACGCCGGCACCAGGTGTTCATCCGTAGCGTCGGTGTGCCCGCCGCTGGCGATGGCACCGTTCTTCCGCAGGCCCTTGATCAATTCGAGCGTGCCCGGATTCTCCGGCGCGATGGTCATCTCGGTGACGAGCTTCCCGTAGCGCAGGTATTTCTTCCATTCGCGCGGCATCGGGTTGCGGATGAACTTCGGGTTCTGCGCGCCCGCCTTGCCCAGCGCGATGAACGGCCCCTCGATGTGCACGCCCACGATGCGCGCGCCGTTGCCGATGGACTTGTTGTGAAATGGCTTCACCGCGTCGAGCGTGCGCAAAATGTCCTCCTCCGGCGCCGTGACGGTGGTGAGCGTGATGGAAGTCGTGCCGCCGCGCAGATGAAACTCCGTGATCGCGCGAAACGCGTCCTCGGTCGCCTCCATCGTGTCGCGCCCCATGCCGCCGTGGATGTGCAGGTCGATGAACCCCGGCGCGAGAAAGCCGCCCTTCAGATCGAACACGTCCGCGCCGCGTTTTGGCGCGCGCTTGGAATGCTTCTCAATCTTCGCGATGCGCCCGTCGCGCACCGACAGGGAGCCCCGAATGATTTCATCGGGCAAAATGATCTGTCCGTTGGAGAATTGCATGATCCCATCATGGCCCCGCCGCGGCGCGTCGGCAATCCTTTGCTCACGCCGCCCCTTGACCGGAACGATGCGGTTGTGATTTCAACGCCTCAATTTCGCTGTTGCGATTCAGCCCTTTGGCATCTTCAGTTCCGCCAGCGCACGCCCCTCGCGCTTGCGCACCGTGGCCTCGACCTTCGGCACGTAGAGCTGCGTCTCGGACGGCAATCGCGAGGCGATCGCATCGAAGCTGCGCGTCTTGGATTTCTTGAGCAACTCGTTCACGCGTCCCTCGCCCGCGTTGTAGGCCGCGAGCGCGAGCCGCCAGTCGCCGAAACGTTCGTGCAGATGGTGAAGATACTTCGCGGTGGCGCGCGCGCTCTTCTCCGGGTTGAGCCGCTCGTCCGGAAACCACGTCGAGAGTCCGAGCGTCTTGGCGGTCGGCCTCATCAACTGAAACAACCCCGCCGCGCCCGAGGGACTTTTCGCGCGCGGCTCGAAGGACGATTCCACCTCGGCGAGCCACACCAGTTCCGCGGGCACCTTTTCCGCGAGGAAGATCGGCTTGAGCTTCGGCACATAGGCTTGCGCGCGTGGCGGCAGCGGGCGTTTCTCCAGTTGCTTCGTCCACACCGAGCGCTGGAGTTGCAACGGCGGCGCGGGTCGCGGAACGGTCAACGGCGCCGGCACGCCTTTCTTGGGCGGCGGTGCCGGAGGGAGTTCGCGCCGCAATTGCTCGGCCGCATCGAGGTAATCGAGCCGCGTGCGCAGCCAGATCGAGTAAGGTTGCGTCTCCTCGAACTGGTCGAGCAACGGCACCAGTCCCAACACGCCCTGCTTCAACGTCGCGAGGTCGTAAATGTTTTCCTTCTGAAGGCGCTGAAGCAGTTGATCGAGCAAAGCCAGCGCGCGCTCCTGGTCGATGTTCTGCAACGCCTGCCGCACCGTGTCGTCGAGATTTCCGCGCACCCATTCCTCGACCGATTGGAATAGATCATCCACCGATGCGGGTTGCTGCGAGGGCGCGCCGCAGACGGCGAGCAACGACACGAGGATAAACGCGTGACGATTCACGATCCTCGCATCGCCCTCGCCAGCCCGGCCACGCGCCTCTCGTCCACGGGCTGACGCACGCCGCCGGGCTTCTTGAGTGAAGTCCCCACGATTACGCCGTCGGCGAAGCGGAGATAGTCGCGCACATTTCCGACCGTCGTGCCGCTGCCGATCAGGATGCGCGCGCCGGGACACGCGGCGCGGACGCGTTCGACATCGCCCGGATCAGTCACGACACCGGTGCCCGTGCCCGAGACGATCAAGGCGTCCGCCAATCCGCGTTCCAACGTGTCGCGCGCAGCAATCTCGATGGGCAACGGCGCAAGCGGCGCGGCGTGCTTCACATGAACGTCTGCGAAGATTTGCACGCGCGGACAGAGCGTGCGCCGCAGCCGGAGCGTTTCGAATGCCTTGCCTTCAATCACGCCTTGGTCGGTGACCATCGCGCCGGTGTGGACGTTGACGCGGATAAACGAACCTCCGCACGCGACGCAGAGCGCGAGCGCGGCGTGGGCGTCGTTGCGGAGCACGTTGAAGCCAAGCGGCAGTTTCACCGATTCGCGCACCGCGCGGCCCGCGGTCGCCATCGCGGCAATCGTTTCGTGTGGCACCGGGCCTTTCGTGAACGGCACGTCACCAAAATTCTCCACCACCACCGCGTCCGCGCCGCCGCCCTCGTAGGCGTGCGCATCGGCAACAGCGGCTTTCAGGATCGCTTCGATGTCGTCTTCACATCGCGCCGCGCCGGGCAGGGGGCGCAGATGGATCACGCCGATGAGCAGCTTACGGTTCTTGTTCGCCGGAAACGCCAGCGGAATGGCACGAGCGCGATTCATGGTGCGGAGCGCATTTGAAACGAATCGGCATCCGTTCGACCAGAAATGTTTTCTTCCGCGAGCGCGGCTGATACGCTACGGCCATGCTCAAGCTTGGCCTCATCTCCGCGGCCACCTACGGCCGCCTCGGCACCCCGCGCACGCCCGGCTCCAACCACGGCACCGCCTTCGCCACCACCTTCAACGGCTTCGATGACGCGAAAGTGAAGGCGTCGTGGCAAGGCACATTCGTTCGCTCGCAACGCCGGCTCAACGGCGCGAAGGTTGTGCGCGTCTGGGACCCGCAAAAGGAATGGGCGCAGAAACTCGCCGACATCTGCGACATCGAAAAAGTCTGCGACTCGCCCGAGGAAGCCTGTGACGGAGTGGATGCCGTGTTGCTCATCGACGACGGCTCCGGCGAGCAATGGAAGTACGCTGTGCATCCGCTCAAGAAGGGCGTGCCGGTTTTTTGCGACAAGCCGTTGGCGATGACGGCGAAGCAGGCGCAGCAGATCGCGAAGTTTGCGCGCTCGACGAAGACGAAGTTCATGTCGTGCAGTTCGCTGCGGTTCGTGCCGGACATCGTGAAGCTGCGCGCGGAGTTGCCGCAGATCGGCAACGTCCATCTCGCCACCGTCGCGTGCGGCAATGAACTCGTTTACTACGGCATCCACGCGCTCTCGATGGCCTACGCCGTCCTCGGGCGCGGCGCCGCGTCGGCCATCAACGTCGGCCAGCCCGGCCTCAACGTGGCGCGCATCCGCTTCTCCGACCACCGCGACGTCGTCATGCTCGTGGGCGAGCGCGAGTGGATGAGCGCCGGTTACCAGATCAACCTCTACGGCCAAAAGGGTTGGCGCACGCTCAAGCCCGAGTTGGCGAATCTTTACTCCTACCTGCTCGAAGCGTTCCTCGACTACGTGAACACCGGCAAGGAATCCGTGCCCATAGAGGAGGAGGTGGAACTCGTCGCCGCCCTCGAAGCCGCCGAGCGCTCGCTCAAATTGGGACGAGAGGTGTCGCTTGCAGAAGTGCTGGGCTAATGGTATAGCACTTCGTCGAGAAACTTCAACACGTCGCTGCCGCGAACGGCAAATCCGCCGTGGCCGTCCTTCGGATTGTCCGCGTCGCCGAAGGCAGGATAAAGCTTCGCGCGATTGGGTTTGCCTTTGCGTTCGAGTTCGGCGCCGAGCAATTCCATCGGGCCGAGGTTGTAATCGTTTTTCGCCTGCAACAAGAACATCGGCGCCTTCGCGTGCTTCACCGCTTGCAGGAGCCGCTCGCGCAACAGCGGATTGCCGCGCCACGACATCGCCGCGGGCGAGAACGTGACGAACGCTTTCACACCGAGTTCTTTCTCCGCCGCGAGCACCGTCTGGATGCCGCCGTAGGAAATACCCGAGACGACGAGCCGGCTGCTATCGACGAACGGCTGCGTCTTGAGCCAGTTCACCACGGCGACCACGTCGGCATTGTAGCGTTCGTGCAGGCTGATGACGTAGCGCTGCACTTTCTCCGCGTCCGTTTCCTTCGCGCGGAACTGCTCCTGCAAATCCACGATGTATTCGCCGGCCGAGCGGCCGTGGCCGTGCCGGTGCGGGACGAAGAAGACAAAGCCGTTGCTCGTCCAGAAATTTCCGAGCGTCGGAAACCAGCCGGGCGTCTTCTCGCTGCCGTGGTTGTAGATGACGGCGGGAAACGGAGCTTTGCCCGCCGGCTTCCACAGCCATCCCTTCAACTCCATCTCGCCGCTCTTGAACGTGACGAGGGCGGATTCATCCGGCGGCTCCGCGGCAGTGGCGGAGACAGCGGCCGACGCGAGTATCAATAACAAGGTTCTCACAACTCGTTCAGCAATGCGTCGCGCCGCAATTACCCCGCGAACAACTCCTTCATCTGCTTCAGCAACCGAGGCACCGCCGTCCACGGATCTTCCTTCGCCTCGTATTCGAGCGCGACGAAGCCCTGGTAGTTGGCGTCGCGGAGGATTTTCACCAGGCGCGGGAGGTCGGCAGGTTCGTCGGCGCCCTTTTCGCCGCGGTTGATCTCGGCCTTCAACTGCACGTTCACTGCGTAAGGCGCGGCCTGCGTCAGGCCTGCGTACGGATCGGCGATGCGGAAGTTGCCCGTGTCGAGGTTCACGCCGAACCACGGACTCTTCACCCGCTTCACGAGGTCGAGCAGTTCCTCGGGCGTCGCCACGATGCCGCCGTGGTTTTCGAGACCGAGGAAAATTCCGTGGCGCCCGGCGTAATCGCAGCACTCCTCGATGGCGTCGAGGCACATCGCGCGTGCGGTGGTGGGGTCGGTGCCCTTGGGCGGCACACCGGCGAAGATGCGGATGTGCGGCGCACCCAACACCGCCGCGCGATCGATCCACCTCTTCACGTCGGCGATTTCCTGGTCGCGCTTCTCGCCTTTCGGGTGCGCGAAGTTGTTGCCCACCGACGTGCCGCTCACCGCGACGCCGCGCAGGAAGGCGTGCCGCCGCACCTTCAACAGATATTCGTCCGTCACGTCCTTCGGGAAATAATACGCGGTCAACTCCGCGCCGTCGCAGCCGTGTTCGGCGCAGAAGTCGATGAAGTTGAACAGGTCGATGGCCTTGTCGGGCACGGGTTCCTTCGAGCGTTTGTGCGCGGAGTCCTTGAAGAACTCGCGGAACGAATAGGCGGCGAGGCTGAGTTGCAGGCGCGCCTTGCCGGTGCGCTTGAAGGGTTCAATCGCGTGCGCATTGAACGGCGAAAGAAGCGGCGCGCCCGCGGCGGAAAACGCGGCGGCGGTAGAGAGTCTTACGAAGTCGCGGCGGGAAATGGCGTTCATAGGCTGTGTGACGAAGGAAACCAGAACCACGCGGAGCGGCCAATGCTTTTCGCCGGCGCACTCGCGACGTATGGACTTCCCCACCGGCGCTGAATTCGCATACGCTCGGGGCAGTCCATCAAATCGCAACCTGACTCCGCCCATGAAACGCGTCACCGCCTTGCTCTCCCTGTTGGCAGTTTCCATCACGCTGTCGGCCGCCACTCCGCCCGGCGGCGTGCCAGCCCGCGACCGCATCGTCGTGCTCATCAGCGTGGACGGCCTCGCGCACTATTACCTCGACGATCCGAAGGCCGAGATGCCGACAATCCGCGAACTCGCCGCCGGGGGCGCGCGCGCTGAAAAGATGAAGGTGTCCATGCCCTCAGTGACGTGGCCAAACCACACGACGCTCGTCACCGGCACGCATCCCGCGAAACACGGCGTCATCGGCAATAATTACTTCAGCCGCGCGAAGAATGAAGTCGTGCCGCTGATCCCCGATCCGTACTTCAACAAGGAGGAGATCGTGAAGTCGCCGACGATCTACGACGCGGCGAAGGAGGCGGGGTTGAAGACCGCCGCGATCATCTGGCCGGCCAGCCGCGGCGCGAAGACACTCGATTGGACGGTGCCCGACACGTTCAGCAATTCGCTCTGGCAGACCTACGGGACGGCATCGATGCTCGCCGAGTTCAAGCAGGCCGGCATCCCGTACGAGAAACAGGAGGAGTGGTGCAAGACCGGCAAAGGCGAGGACCGCGACAAGATGTATGCGCAGATGCTCAACTTCGTCGTGCGCACCCACCGGCCGAACGTCGCGTTGCTCCACCTCGTCGAGGTGGACCACGTCGAGCACGCGAAAGGGCCGCAATCGCCGGAGGCTTACGCCGCAGTGAAGTTCGCCGACGAACGTGTGCGCGAGGTGTGGGAGGAGTTGAAGAAGAGTTTTCCCGGCAAGGCGACGCTGATCGTCTCGGCCGATCACGGATTTTTCCCCATCCAACAAACGATCCAGCCGAACGTGCTGTTGCGGAAGGAAGGCTTGTTGAAGGTCGAGGGCACGAGGATCGCCGGCGGCGCGGTGCGTGCGCTCAGTCAGGGCGGCGGTTGCTTCCTCTACGTGCTCGACCAGACGGACCGCGATGCGCACATCGAGCGTGTGGCGAAGTTGTTCAAGGACGTGGAGGGCATCGACGTCGTGATCGCTCCGAAGGATTTCAAACGGTTCGGCCTCGCCGATCCGAAGAAGAATCCCGACATGGCGGACCTGATGTTGTCGGCGAAGAAAGGTTACTCGTTCAGCGACACCGCGACGGGCGACATCGTCGTCACGCCCAAGACCGACGCGGTGAAAGGCACGCACGGTTACGATCCGAATCAGCCAATGATGCACGCGGCTTTCGTGGCATGGGGCGCGGGCATCAAGCCGGGCGCAAAGCTCGGCACGATCAACAACACCGACGTGGCGCCCACAATGGCGGCGCTGCTCGGGCTGAAGATCAAGGACGCGGACGGACGCGTGTTGAAGGAAATCCTGACCAAGTGACCAACCCAGCATCGATGTCATGAAACCGAAGCTATTCGTCGTCTCGGTCCTATCGGTGAGCGTTCTCTTCGCCGCCGTGAGGCTCGATGCCCAAGACTTCCAAGCCGGCGTGGCCCGTGCGGACATCACGCCCGAGGGACCGATCCGGCTCGCGGGTTACGCCTCGCGCAACAAACCTTCCGACAGCGTGGACCAGCATCTCTTCGTGAAGGCGCTCGCGCTCAAAGACAGCGCCGGCGCCACCACGCTCATCCTCACCGCCGACACCATCGGCACGCCGCGGTGGTTCAACGACGAACTCGCCGCGCGCATCGAGCGCGAGTTGCACGTGCCGCGCGAGCGGTTCCTCTTCGCCTGCTCGCACAGCCACAACACGCCCGTCATCCACGGCTGCCTCACGACGATGTATGGCCTCGAAGCCAGCGAGGCCGCCGTCGTTGAATCGTACACGAAAACGTTCCTGCAAAAATCCTTCGAGGCCGCCACCGCCGGGCTGAAGGATTTGCAGCCGGTGAAACTTTCCTTCGGCCGCGGCCAGGCGGGCTTCGCCGCGAACCGCCGGCAGTTCGGTCCGAAGGGCGTCGGCTTCGGCGTGAACCCGACCGGCGTGGTGGATCACGACGTGCCCGTGCTGCGCATCACGCGCGACGATGGTTCGCTCAAGACCATCGTGCTCGGGTACGCGTGTCATTGCACGACGCCCGGCGCGACGTATGAAGTCAGCGGCGACTGGGCCGGTTACGCGCAGGCGAACCTCGAACAAACCTACTCCGGCGCGACCGCGATGGTCATCATCGGCTGCGGCGCGGACGCGAACCCCGAACCGCGTCCGTCGGGCACGTTGCTCTTCGCGCGCGCCCACGGACTGCAACTGGCCGGCGCCGTCGCGCGCGTCCTCAGCGAGCCGATGCGCCCGATCAACGGCCCCATCCGCGCCGCGTTCGACCGCGCCGAACTGCCGCTCGATAAACTGCCCGACAAGGACTACTACGAGGCGAAGTTGAAGGAGAAAGCGCCCGCGACGCAGCGTTACGCGCAGCGGCATCTCGACATGATCGAAAAGGGCGAAAAGCTGATGACGAGTTATTCCGCGCCGATACAGGTGCTCCGCTTCGGCGACGACCTCACACTGGTCGCGATCAGCGGCGAGACATGCGTGGACTATTCGCACCGCGTCCGGCGCGAGCTGCCCGATGAGCGGCTCTGGGTGGCCGGCTATTGCAACGACATCTTCGCCTACCTGCCCTCGATGCGCATCCTGACCGAGGGCGGCTACGAGGCGGACTTCAACCTGATCTACTACGGCTTCCCCACCCGCTTCGCCCCCGCCGTCGAGGACACGGTCGTGAAGAAAGTGCTCGAACTGGTGAAGAAAACCGGCGGCGACGTTCCGGTGCCGGCGAAGAAGTAGCCGGGTCGCGCCACTCGTCTATTGCCCGGTTCAGGGCAAAATTTCCTGAATCACCCCCATTAGCGGGGCGTCAGTTTTTCAATGACTCCGTTGTGGGCAATGTGTTCGGCGCGCGCGTCTTCGCGTTTGATTCGCGCCACGCTGCCCGCGCCGGTTCCTTCGGGCAGCAAAACCACGCTCTGACATTTTCGCATGAAGACTTCACTTCTGATTCACTCGTGCATCCTGGTCGCGGCAACGGCTGTCGCCGCGCCGACCAAACTTCCCACCGCCAGCGAGCGTTTCGGTGATGCGAACAAATCCGAGGAGCCGAGCTTCCGCCGGCACGTCGTTCCGTTGATGAGCCGGCTTGGGTGCAGCGGGCGCGAATGCCATGGCTCGTTCCAAGGCCAGGGCGGCTTCCGCCTCTCGCTCTTCGGCTACGATTTCGAGAAGGACCACAAGGCGATCACGCAGGACTCCGACGGCGGCGAGGCCGAAGTGCGCGTCGACACCAACGAGCCGGCGGAGAGTTTGATCCTCAAGAAGGGCGCGATGCTCACCAAGCACAAGGGCAAGGAGCGCTTCAAGAAGGATTCGTGGGAATACAATCTCCTGCTCAAGTGGATCACCGCCGGCGCGAAGCTCGACGTGGAGCAGACCGGCGACTTCGACCGGCTCGAAGTGTTGCCCAAGGAAGTCGTCTTCAAGCAGCCGGGCGAAGCGATCCAGCTC
>DATDFH010000036.1:0-6717 GCA_036522715.1 Verrucomicrobiia bacterium | reverse complement strand
TGGCGAACTCGCGGATCGCGACGTGCCCGTCCTCCTCGCCCATGAAATCACAGTCGAGCGAGAGGATGCGCTTCGCGTTGGAGAGCTTGAACTCGGGCTTCAGCGAGGCGTTGAACGCGAGCGAGGCGGCCTTCTGGTGGATCGCGAAATCCACCGGCTCGTGAACGAACCACCGGGCCTTGGGATACTTCTTCGCGATGACCTGTTGCAGCCGCGCGCGTGAGGGCGAGCTGCTCCGCTCCGTCAGGAAGCACAAACCTTCGCCACCGTTTGCGGAAAATTTCTTCTCGGCCTGCGCGAGCTGTTCGACCGTCTTGACCGCCGCGCCCTCGGACACCGCCATCGCGCGATCCGGATCGTAGAGGTCGAGGATCGAAGCCTGCGTGATCGCGTCGGTGCCGCAATTGCCGAGCGGATGCTCGGGGTTGGCTTCGAGTTTCGTCGGCCGGCCGTCGTTCGACTTGGCCAGCAGCGGCACCGCCGAGCCGCGCGTTGGGCGGGCCGTGGCAAAATATTTCACGCCACCGTGCGTGTAGTTCTCGGGCATCTTGGAGAACGGCATCAGGTGCTCCTCCGGCCGGCGGCAGCCCGTCATGCCCAGGCCCGCGAGCAGGAACGACGCGGACATGATCTTGACGAAGTGCCGGCGCGACTGGCCGTCGGTGAACTCGCTGGCGCCCTGCGGGAACTCGCGCTCCAGCCACTGGCGGAACTCTGGCGAATCCGCGACCTGGTCGAGGCTGCGCCAGTATTTCGGCCCGACTTCCGGCTCGGGACAGGCTGGGGGAATCGTTTTCATCGATGGCAGGCGGTGCAGTTCTGTGACGCGGCGAGGTTCCAGTCGTGCACGAATTTTTTCCCGTCACGTTCCTGCACTTCGGGCGGGATTTGGTAGTCGAGATTGAAAACCTGTTTGGGATCGCGGACGAACTGTTCGGGGTTGCGGTGGCATTCGAGGCAGAAAGCCATGCTCAACGGCTTGGCGTGATAGACCTCGTCCATCTTGTTGACCGGACCGTGGCAATGCACGCAACTCACGCCGCGGTTCACGTGGACGGAGTGATTGAAATAGACGTAGTCCGGCGTTTTGTGAATCCAGACCCACGGGATGGGCTTGCCCGATTCGTGGCTCTCGCGCACGAGCGCCAGGCGCGGATCATCCTTGAGCACCTGATTGTGGCAGTTCATGCACACCGAGGTTGCAGGAATGTTCGAGTGGTAGGATTTCTCGACCGCGTTGTGGCAGTAACGGCAGTCGAGGCCGAGCTGCCCGGCGTGGATCGCGTGCGAGAACGCCACCGGCTGGATGGGCTGGTAGCCGACGCGCGAATACTTCGGCGTGCAATAATACCAGACCCCCGCCGTCACCGCGGTGCCGGTGAGCACAAGGGCGGTGATCACCTTCAATGGAAGGTGATTCGTCCACTTCGGAAAAATGTCGGACATGTGACGAACGAGTCAGTTCTTGGCCGCCGCACCGCAAAATTCGTCCGGCCGCTCCAGACACGAACACCAGAATTTGGCGACGATCTTTTGCATTGGCCTTCAGGGTTGGCCGCCACGAAACGGCAGCCGCGCAAACCACGACGGGATGCTTTATCCAAGCACGGCAAATCGCGCAAGCCCCCTTCGTGAAATTTTTCACGAATTTGGCAGGCGTAATTGATGGGATTAGCCGCCCTTCGTGCCGGGGCCGGGCGGAGGTCCGCACCAAACTCACGGGAAGCGCTAAATATCGAGCGAACTGCCCCGGGGGTTGCTTCAGGAACCGGGATGTGACTTGAACAAAGTCAGCAACATGGACAACGGCTGAGTCGCACGCACGGCGTGAACGCAGCCGGCGGGCATGTAAAGAATGTCGCCGGCTTTCATGCGGTTCATCCGGCCGGCGGCGGGAAATTCGCATTCGCCCGAGAGCACCTGCACCAGCGCGGCGTAACTCGACGTGTGCTTACTGAGCTCCTGCCCGGCGGCGAACCCGAACAACACCACGCGCGCCTCGGGTGAGTTGAGCAGCGTGCGGCTTACGATGCCATTAGGCGCGAATTGCGTTTCAGTGGACAGCAACAGAGTCGTCGCCACGGATGGATCGATGAGAGGTTCTGCGCTCACGAGGGAAGTTTGCGCGATTGAGGCGCGCGGACATTGACGGGCGTCAAGTTGCAGCGCCGGCGAGCACCGACCACGACGTCTTTGTCTTGCGCCGAGCTTCGATCTTCCCAGTCACGCAAGTGAAGCCGGCTGCGAGCTTGTTCGCGCCTGCAAGGACCGGCAGAATGCCGCCAGTGAAATTCATTTTCCGCGGTCCCGTTTCGAAAACCGTCGGCGCCGTTGCGGCGGCGGCCGTGCGCGCGCCGTTTCTGGTCGCTTGGTTTGCTGCCTGCACCGCTTCAGCAGCAGATCAAGGGGCATTCCCGCCGCTGCCGCTGTCCGAAACGGTGCCGGTCGGCTCCATCGAGTTCCCCACGAAGCACCCACGCGCCGGACTCGTCGTCCGCGATGTGCTCGGCCTGGTCACGCTGAACGCGCTCGACGGGCAGGTTGTGCATCGCACCGCAACGCGCGTGCTAGAAACCCGCGCGACCATCACGCCGGGCGGCGATTACCTGCTGATGTTTCCCGAGGGCGATCATTACGCGAAGAGCAAGGGCGAGAAGATGAACACGATGATGGCCTACCGTTCATCGGATCACGGCCGCACGTGGAAAGGGCCGACGGTCGCCTTCGATATTCCTTACAGCCAGCACGGTTTCATTCCATTCATCCCGCGCGGCACGAAGCGCATCTACGCGTTCGGCACTCAGCCGATTCCCGGCAAGTGGACGTGGGAAAATGGCCAACGGGAAAATGCGTCCATCGGCTATCGCTGGTCGGACGACGACGGGCACACGTGGTCGGACGTGAAATTGATCGCGCCGGTGAACGATCCGGAGTTTCGCGGCATGTCGGTGATGCGCATGACGGAAACGGACGCGGGCACGTGGCTGCTCGGCTCGCATCTCGCCGACTGGTCGGTGAAGCCGTTCACCACGCGTCAATATCTGCTGCGCTCAGCGGATCAAGGCAAGACGTGGACATTGCTGCCCGGCGCGCGGCCGAACGGATGGTTCGCGCAGGGATTAGATCGCATGGATGAAGGTCGCCCGCTCAATCTCGGCAGCGGTCGCGTGCTCTTCATGTCGCGCACGCCACAGGGACATCTCTTCACCGCGTGGAGTCAGGACGACGGCAAGACTTGGACGAAGCCCGCGCCGAGTTCGCTCGTGCATCCCGACGCGCCGCCGATGTTGTTTCCGCTCTCCGATGGCAAGACACTCGTCGCCTTTCACCACAACAAAGTGCCGCCCACAAACGCGCGTGAACTGGACGACAAAGCCGCGGTGATGAAGGTGCGCTCGGAAGTCTGGGTCTCCACCTCGACTGACGAAGGCCACACGTGGAGCGAGCCGCGCTTCGTGATGGCCAATGCCGTGCAACCGTTGCACGCCGTCGGCGGGTTCAATTTCCAGTGCTCGTATCTCGACGCGTTCACCGAGAACGGAACGCTGCACATCTTCATGCCGCATCGCTGGCAGCAGGTGCTGCACCTCACGATCAAGGAATCGTCGCTCGCCAAATTGCCCACGATGGCTCAGCTCACGTCCACTGCAAAGCCAGCCAAGTCAGCCGCCGCTGCGCCCAGGTCGAAGTCTGAACCGAACTACGTCGCCAAACTCTCCGCGAAAATAAAACCGGCGCGGCAGATCATCTACAAGAACATCGGCGACCGTGAACTGCACCTCGATGTTCTCGAACCGAAGGGATTGAAAGCCGACGACCGGCGTCCGTGCTTCGTGGCGATTCACGGCGGCGGCTGGACAAGCGGCGCGCCCAGTTCCATGTATCAGTTCGCCGAACATTGCACGGAGTTGGGCATGATCGGCATCTGCGTTCAATACCGCCTCTACAAACCCGGCTCGGAGGTCTCGGTGTTTGATTGCGTCAAGGACGCACGCTCCGCGGTCCGCTATGTTCGCGCGCATGCGGCGGAACTCGGCGTTGATCCGCAAAAAATCATCGTGAGCGGTGCGTCAGCCGGAGGACATCTCGCGGCAGCGACGGCGTTGTTCAACTTTGACGAAGCCGGTGAGGATCTCTCGACCTCATGCGCGCCGAATGCGCTCGTGCTCTTCTCGCCAGTCATCGACACGTCCACTGAAGGCTATGGCAATGCCAAGGTCGGCGAGCGTTGGGAGGAACTTTCTCCGGCGCACCGCGTCCGGTCCGGCGTGCCACCGACGATCTTATTCCACGGCACCGCCGACACCACCACGCCATTCAAGGGCGCGCAGATGTTTCACGACGCGATGCTCCGCGCCGACAATCACTGCGAACTGGTGAAAGTCGAAAATGCAATCCACACCTACATGTTCAAAGACGCCGCGCTCTACACTGAAACGTTGAAGCGCATGGACACTTTCTTCGGCTCACTCGGCTATCTGTCATCCAACGCAAAACCGTAAGCATTTCAAACAGACCAAATCATGTCCTCACGCATCATCCCGCACTCCGACCTACTCCAACTCAAACGCTGGAACACGCCGACGATTTACAACGGCTGGGAGCAACTCACCAAACGCGACCCTGCCGCCGACGCCTTTAACCTTGAGGAGACGCGCGACTTCATGCCGCAGATGGGGCCGATGGTCGGCTACGCGGTCACGGTCGTCATCGAACCGAGCAACAAGAAGCATCGCGAGGCGAACCCGAACGGCTGGGCCGACTACCGCCGCTACATCGCGAGCGTGCCGGGGCCGAAGATCGTCGTTGTGCAAGATCTCGACAAGCCACGCGTCATCGGGTCGTTGTGGGGCGAGGTCAGCAGCAACATGCATCGCTCGCTGGGCTGCGTCGGCACCATCGTGGACGGCGCGGTTCGCGATGTGGACGAAATGACCAACGCCGGCTTCAAGGCGCTCGCGCGGCGGCTGTGCGTTGGCCACGCGCACGTCAGCCCGGTGCGATTCAATTGCGACGTCGAGGTCTTCGGCCGCAAGGTTTCGCCGGGCGATTTGATTCACGCGGACAAGCACGGATTTCTCGTCATCGCGCCGGACGAGCAACCCGGCATCCTCGAAGCCGCGCGGTTCATGGACAGCAACGAGTGCAACACCGTCATCCCCGCCGCGCGCGACACGGCGGGCAAGAGCAGCGACGAAGTCCTCGCGAATCTCGACAACGCCGTCGCGCAGTTCAGCAAGAACGTGAAGGCGAAGTTCAAACGGCAGGGCGAGTGGTGATTAACCTGAAGCGCCCCGGCCGACTCGCTGTGCGCGCGTTCAGCCGCCGAGGTGTCGTTGCAGCAGCGCCCACAACTTCGGCGGCGAGAGCACGGTGATCGTGCGCCCTTTCACGCCGATCAATCCCTGTTCGCGAAACTTGGCGAGCGTGCGGGAAAAGGTTTCGCTTACCGTGCCGAGTTCCGCGGCGAGCACGCGCTTGGTCACGGTGAGTTGAATCGGCACCGGCTTCGGGTTCTGCGAATCGGGGCACTGTTTGACCAGCCAGTTGGCCAGGCGCGTTTCCACGTCCTTCAACGTCAGATCCTCCAATTGCCCCACCAGCACGCGCAGGTGCGCGCTCATCGACGCGAGCATTCGCAGCGCGAGGTCGGGCCGGCGCTTGAGCAGCCCGATGAAGCCGTCCCTCTGCACAAGCAGGACCTGCGACGGCTCGACCGCGCGAGCGTCGCCGGGATAGCCCTTGTCCGTCGCGAGCGTCGCCTCGGCGAATGACTCACCGGTGCGGAAGACGTGGATGACCTGCTCCTTCCCCAGCGCGTTGACACGATGCACATTGATCGCGCCGCGCTGGACAATGTAAAAGCCGCGCGAAGGATCGCCTTCGCGGAAGAGGTATTCGCCTTTCTCCAGCGACTTCGGGATCGCGAGGTCGGCGATGGTTTCGAGGTCGGTCGTCGGCAGGCCGGTGCCGAGCTGGCAGTTGCGGAGTGAATTGACCAGGCCGATGCGTTTGAACTCGGCGAGCGATGTGGCCATGCCGGTCTTCTACCCCGCCTCGCGCCAGAAATAAACTATCCATTCACCGGGGCCGCCGCGCTCGACCTTCGATTTGAAGCCCTCGCCGCCTAGGAGCATGATGAGCGGCGACGGCAGGAAAGGCGCGATGACGATCAAGCCCTGATCGGGTTTGAGAGCGCTGACGCGCGCGCGGATCGTGGGCAGCGGCTCCTCGCCGCGGGCCAGCAGCGGGCGGACATCGAGGCGTTTGAATTGAGCGAGTGGCAGCATCGGTTTCGCGGATTGAACTGCGACGACATGTTGGCAGCGCGCCGCCGGTTCTTCTTTGATGGCGGTCAAGGCGCGCCTACGGGGCCAGCGTAGGCTGCATCCGTGATGAGATTCAACTTCGACGAGCGCCCGTTCATTGCGATCTGGGAAACGACGCGCGCGTGCAGCCTCGCCTGCCGGCATTGCCGCGCGTCGGCGGAACTGCGCCGGCATCCGCTCGAATTGGACACTGCCGACAGCCTGCGCCTCATTGAACAGGTCGCGCGCGCCCAGCCCCAACTCTTCGTGCTTACCGGCGGCGATCCGATCCGGCGGCCGGATTTGAGAACCTTGATCTCACACGGATCAAATTTCGGCCTGCGGGTGGCGCTCAGCCCGAGCGCCACGACCGAGTTTGTGGCGCAGGATTTCGCGGATCTGAGGCGTC
>DATDFH010000035.1:0-4696 GCA_036522715.1 Verrucomicrobiia bacterium | reverse complement strand
GGTGCCGCCGCCGGCGCCCATAAGGAGGTTGGTGTTGATGGGCCACAGCGCGTTGGCGCCGGCGACGTTGACGATGCCAGTGGAATTGGCAACGGTGGTGCCGAGACCGACAGCGACCGGGCCGAAGACGTTGCTCACGGTGTGGAGACCGCCCTGAAGGTTGAGTGTGATGCTGGAGCCGGCGTTGGTGCCCAGCAGGAACACGCCGCCGCTGGGCAGGACGATCGTGGAGTTGGATCGCACCGTCAGCGTGCCGTTGTTCAAGACGAGCAACGAGCGGGTGGTCGCCACGCTGGTGTTGGTCACGAGCAGGCGGTCGGCGGTGACGGTGCCGCCATTCAATTCAAACCGGCCGTGGCCGGTGCTGCCGATGTTCAACTGCCCGGTGCCCGAGCCGTTCGCCACGGTCAACGCGCCGCCCGAAACCTGCACGAGGTTGTTCGTCGCCACGCCCAGCGAACTGATGAACAGGTTGGGCGCATGGACCGCGCCGCCGGACACGAGCAGGAGATTGCTCGAACCGGACGAACCGACGATCAGGTTGCCGGTGTTAGTCCAGAGCGAGCCGGCGCCCGTGACGGTCACCACGTTGCTGCTCGCGCCGGCGCCGGAACCGATGATGCCCGATGTGTTGGAAACCGTTCCCCCCGCCTCGATGAGCATCTGGTTCGACAAACCAAGGCCGCCGACGGTCAACGGCCCGTCGATCAACCACGCGGAATTGGAGCCGGAGATGCGCGCGAGGTTGGCGTTGGAGAGAAAGTTTACGCCGATGATGCCGGTGTCCGAAGCGACCCTGCCCCCGTTAGTGATGAACAACTGACCGCGGCCCAGCCGGCCGACCTGCAACGGCTGGTTCACCGCCCAAAGCGTCGAGGCGCCGTCCACGGTGACGATCCCGGCGGCGCCGGCCAGGTCACCCACCGACACATTGCCGGAGGCGATGTTGAGGGCGTTCGTGCCACCGGTCATGGTCCAGGTCGCGGTCTGGTTGAGCACGGTGCCGATGGCGAAGCCGGTGGCCTGTGTGATGACCGAGCCGTGGAGCGTCGTGAGGTTGCCGGCGTTGAGATTGAACGTCGAGTTCGTGACGCTCGAGCTGTTGTTGGTCACAAGCAACCTGTCCGCGACCACGGCGCCGCCGTTGAGATCGAAGGTCCCGTCGCCGCCCTGGCCGATGATCATCTGTGCGGTGCCGGCGGAATTGGTCACGCGCAAGGTGCCGCTGACGTGGGTGACGGTCGCCGTGGTGCCCGGGTTCTGGCCCACGACGTAAGTGTTGGTCAGCAGCCAGAAGGAGGTGCCGATGGCCTGCGTGACGGCGCCACCGCGGCCGTTGAAAAAGGCGTTCTTGTTGGTGATCGAACTGGTCCACGTCACCTGGAACTTGGTGTTGTTGGTGAACACGGCGTCGTCGGCCGCACCGGGGGGGCCCACGCTAAGGAACCAGTTGGCGGAGTTGGTGAAGTTGCCGCTGGCGTTGTTGCTCCACGTGGAAGTGGCGGCGCGGGCGGCGGGCGCGAAGTGGAGGGCAAGGGCGGCGACGAGCAGCGGTCGAAGCCCATGAAGAGGCAGAGCCACGAGCTTCATGATGGAAGTTGGGTTGGTGGGGGTGGGTTTGTAGCTGAATCGCATACCGGATCGGGCCGGCGATAGCAAGCTATTCGTTCCCACCTTTCGTCGCGGTATTGCAGCCGCGGCCGCTCCCAAGGTCAGGCATTTCGCCCTACGCGAGAATTACGCTGACGCCAGCGCGCGATCCATCCGCACGAGCACGCGGTCCTTGCCGAGAATTTCCAGCAGGTGATAGAGGCTCGGGCCGGCGGAATTGCCGGTGCAGGCCAGGCGCGTGGGATGCACGAGCGGGCCGGCCTTCACGCCGCACTCGGCGGCGACAGCTTTGAGCGCGGCTTCGAGTGCGGCGGCGCTGAAAGACTCCTGCTCCGCGAAAGCATCGCGCAGTTTCTGAATGCGCAGTTTGTTCTCGGCGGATAAATCCTTCGCGAGCGCGGCGGGGTCGAGCTTCACGTCGTCGGTGAAGTAGAAGCCGGCGTAGGCGGGCAGTTCGGAGAAGAGCTTCACCTTGCCGAGGCACGTGTTGAGCGCGGCCCTCACGTAGTCCAACGGCCACGCGTTTGTATCGATGCCCGCGCGCGCGAGGGCGTGCACGGCGGCGGCGTGGAATTTTTCGGGCGGCAGCTCGCGGAGGTATTCGCCGTTGAGCCATTGGAGCTTCGTCATGTCGAAGCGCGCGTTGTGCCGGAGGATTTGCGGCAGGTCGAAGCGCTCGACCACCTCGGCGATGGAAAGCTTCTCGCGATTGTCCTTGGGAGACCAGCCGAGCAGGCACAGATAATTGACCACCGCTTCGGGCATGAAGCCCTCGTCGAGGTAGCCCGTGAGTGACGCGCCCGTGTCGCGCTTGCTCATCTTCGAGCCGTCGTTGTTCAGGATCAGCGGGATGTGCGCATACTTCGGCGGCTGCACCCCGAATGCATGAAAGAGCGCGATATGCTTGGCGGTGTTGCTCAGATGATCCTCGCCGCGGATGACATGCGTGATGCCCATGTCGAGGTCATCGACGACGTTCACTAGATGGAAGACCGGCTGGCCGTCAGAACGCACGATCACGAAGTCCGGGTCCTCGGCCTCACGGTCGGTGAGTTCGCGCTTCACCTCGCCGACGACGAGGTCGTGGATGACGATTGGCTCGCGCTGCATCTTGAATTTCACCGCGCCCTCGTGCCGATAGGCCAGACCGCGGGAGAGGAGGGCTTCGACGCGTTGCTCGTAGTTGCCCCCGCGCTGGCTTTGAAAATACGGCCCGACCTCGCCGCGGCTCGGCCCCGCCGGATCGGCCGTCAGCGGGCCTTCGTCCCAATCCAGCCCCAGCCAGCGCAGGCCGTTGAGGATCACCTCCACCGCGGCCTGGGTGTTGCGTGCGGCGTCGGTGTCCTCGATGCGCAGGATGAACTTGCCGCCAGTGTGCCGCGCGTAAAGCCAGTTGAACAGCGCCGTGCGCGCGCCGCCGATGTGGAGATAGCCGGTGGGCGAGGGAGCGAATCGAACGCGAACCATGTCGGAGACCATTTCCGATTTCGGCGGGGCAATCAAGCCGGGTTCAGTTGCACGAGCACGGTGCACAACGCCGCGAGTCGCGGCGTGGCAACGCCTGCCGCCTTCGCTTGGCGTAGCGGTTCGAGGAAGAGGCTCTCCAGTTCGATTGGCTGGCCGCGCTCGAAGTCGATCAATGTCGAGGCGCGGTAGGCGCCCATCGCGCGCGTGCGCTCGATCTGGTGGTCAGCGCAGCTCTCGTCGATTTTCAAGCCCTTCGCATTCGCGGCGGCGATCACTTCGAGCATGAGTTCGCGTACGAGCGCGCACCAGCGCGGGTCGGCAAGAAGTTGGTCGGTGGGCCTGACGAAACCGTGAGGAGCAACGAGTGATGTGTGAGGCGAAAGAAGAGCGTCGAGGCCGGCCGCGCCCGCGACGCCCAAGCCGTTGAAGGGAATGTTCCAGACAAGTTTTTCCCAGCGGGCGCGTTCGAGGTTGTCGGTGACGGAGCACGGGACGCCGGCGTGGCGGATCATCGAGGCAATGTCGTGCGTACGCGGCTCAGGCCAGCGGCGGAACTCGCCCATCACGACCTTCCCGTGCGCGAGATGCTGGATGACGCCCGGCTCAAGGCGGTTGAGGCAGACGAAGCACAGGCCGCCGAGGATTTGCTCCGGCGGGAAATGTCTGGCAAGCGTCTCCTCATTGCCGAGGCCGTTTTGCAAGGTCATCACCGCCGTGTGCGGGCCGACGAGCGGCGGAAGAAGTTTTGGGAACTCGCTGTTCGCGGTCGTCTTCAATCCGATGAGCACGAGGTCGGCGACGCCAATCTCCTCCGGCGCGCGGGCGCACTTCGGATTGAAATGAAAGTCGCCGTCGGGACTGAGCACCGTCACGCCGCGGCGGCGCACCATCTCGAAGTCCGAGCGCAACAGGAAGTGAACGTCCTGCCCGTCGCGGCAGAGCTTTCCGCCGTAATAGGAGCCGAGCGCGCCACAGCCGACGACGGCGATTTTCATCGGTGGAAAAGAAAGAGGCGCCCTGGACGACCAGGGCGCCTGTGGAAAAATCCGGACGACCGCTTAGCCGAGGATTGCGTCCTTGGCGGCCTTGGCGACGCGGAACTTCACGACGCGCTTGGCCGGAATGTTGATCTGTTCGCCGGTGGCGGGGTTGCGGCCGATGCGGGCCTTGCGATTGACGAGCACAAGCTTGCCGAGACCGGGGAGAACGAAAGTGTTCTTCGCGTGCTTGTAGGCGAGCGAGGCGAGGTGTTCGAGGATTTCGACCGACTGCTTTTTGGTGAGACCGGCCTTGCCGGCGATTTCCGCAGCGAGCTGCGACTTGGAGAGTGCTTTTGCCATAGGTGTGTTTTGTTGTTTGTGATTTGAATTTCCGTCTTGCGACTTGCGCGTATTAAATCGGGCGTTGAAGTGGGTGCAAGTAGAAAAATCACAATATTTACGCGGTCATAAACCACTTCGGTCCGGGGTCGCACCCCGTCGAGCCGGGACTTGACTTGAAACGGGCAACTCACAACATCACCGCGTGGCTTCACTGTTCACCATCGAATCGGACTCCCGCTACGAAGTTGTGCGCAAGATTTTCGAAGGCGGCATGGGCGTCGTCTACGAGGCGGAGC
>DATDFH010000034.1:0-5856 GCA_036522715.1 Verrucomicrobiia bacterium | reverse complement strand
GGCGTGAACACGCCCGCCGGCACGGTCTATTACACGAATAATCTCCCGCTGCAGACGTGGCATCGCATCCGTTACGCCAATGACATCCTGCTCAACACCTACTCGTTGTGGTTCGACGGTTCGCCACTGGCGAAAGGCATTCCCTACGCGACCGGTTTCAGCAACCTCACCTGGGTGGACACGCTGAACTTTTCCAACCAGAGCGCCGACGAAGACGTGGTCATCGACAACGTCGCAATCTACGACACGCCGGCGTCGTTGATCGTTTCAGCGGACAGCGACGGCGACGGCATTCCTGACGCATGGGAGCTTCAGTATTTTGGCAACCTCACCACGGCCGACGCGACGACGGACTTCGACGGCGACGGCCAGAGTGATCGCGCCGAATACCTTGCCGGCACCGATCCCACCGACCCGAAGTCAGTCGTGCGCCTTGTGCAAACGCTCGTTGCCCCGACGGGAACGAACTTGCTCACGCTCAACTTCGCCACCGTGCCGGCGCACACCTACGAACTGCAGAGCAGCACGACCTTGAGCAACTGGATGACGGTGGCCACGCAGTTCGTGATCGAGACGAACCTCTCCTTCCAGGTGCCGGCCACGAACGCGCCGGCGTCCTATTGGCGCCTGCGCTTGGTGCCGTAAGCGCCAGCGAATGGCGGCGCATCCAGTTGGGCGTTGAACAACGGGCGGGATCCGCCCTAGGCTCACGTCGCTGTTCCCATGAAGCGCACACTTCTTTTTCTCCTCGTTGCGTTGTTTTCGCACGCCATCGCGGACGCGCAATCGCCGCCACCATTCCAACCCAAACCCATCCCACGCCTGCTGCTCGTGCCGCAGCCGTATGACCAGATTTCCTTTCAACGCGACGGGCAGGAGATCGCGCGCTACCACTGCGGGACGAATCTCAACCGTCCCTTCGTCTTCCCGCTCATCGGGCCGTCGGGCGTTTCGCTCTCGCGCCTCGGCCATCCGCGCGATCCGCAGACGCACAGCCACCACAATTCGTTCTGGGTCGCGCACCACGACGTGAACGGCACGACGTTTTGGGGCGATCACGGAAAGAACGTCGGGCACATTGTCCACCAACGAATGGAACCACTGCTCGACGACGCGGGCGAAGTGGCGTCGGTCATCGCGTGGAACCATTGGGTGAATGAATCAAACATCGTGCTGCTCGTGGAGCGACGCCAGACGGTGCTGCAACTGTTGTCCGACAAGGAGTATTTCATGGTCGTGGACTGCGAGCTCACGCTGCCCAAAGGCGGCAAGCCGGTGACGTTCGGCAAGACTTCCTTCGGCCTCGCCGCCGTGCGCATGGCCAAGAGCATCGGCGTCCACGACGGCGATGGGCGCATCCGCAACTCCGAGGGCGCGGTGAACGAGAAGGAAGTTTTCTGGAAGCCGGCGAAGTGGTGCGACTACTCCGGCGTGATCGTCGGGAAGACGGTTGAGGGCGTCACGCTGATGGACCATCCGATGAACCCGCAACATCCTTCGCCGTTTCACGTGCGCGACGATGGCTGGATGGGCGCGTGCCTCTCGCAGAACGTGCCGGTAACGGTGGAGCAGGGGAAGCCGTTGCACGCGCGCTACGGGCTTTACGTGCATCGCGGAATGCACGAGGTGACAGCGCTCAACGCGAAGTGGGAGGAGTTCACCAAGCTCCAGTTACCCGAGCAACCGGTGAAGAAGAAGTAGGACGACCAGGTGCGGCCGGGCGGATTTGTTTGTCCCCATCCGGCCGACAGTTTTTTGGCTTTCCTTCTTTGCACCGTCTGCGTTCTTTTGCGGCTGCACTTCATGCCCACCAAAACCGCCATCGCCATCTTCGCGCATCCGGACGACATCGAGTTTGTCGCCGCCGGCACACTGCTCCAGCTCAAGGAACGCGGCTGGGAGATTCATTACCTGAACGTTTCCCGCGGCAACTGCGGCAGCGTGGAATTCAGTCCGGCGAAAACGCGCCGGGTCCGTCTGCAGGAGGCGAAGAATGCGGCGAAGATTCTCGGCGCGCATTTCCATCCGCCGCTGTGTGATGACCTGGAAATCTTCTACGACATCAAAACCCTCCGCCGCCTCTCCGCCGTCATCCGCGAATCGAGGGCCAGCATCGTCCTCACGCATTCGCCGCAGGACTACATGGAAGATCACATGATCACGAGCCGGCTGGCGGTGAGCGCGGCCTTCACGCACGGGATGCCGAACTTCCATTCGATTCCACCGCGGCCGACCTACGCGCACGACGTGACCGTGTATCACGCCATGCCCCACGGGCTGTGCGATCCACTGCGCCGCCGCATCGTGCCGGGCGCGTTCGTGAACACCACTGCCGTCCACGCGATCAAACTCAAGGCCCTCGCCGCGCATCGCAGCCAGCAGAGCTGGCTTGATGTCAGCCAGGGGATGAATTCCTACCTCGCCTCGATGCAGGAGATGTCGCGCGCCGTCGGCAAGCTCTCGCGCAAGTTCGATTTCGCCGAAGGCTGGCGCCGGCATCTGCATTATGGCTTCGCGGCGAACGACATTGACCCGCTGGGCGAGGCGCTCGGAAAGGATTACCTGGTCAATCGTGCTTACGAAGCAGCGCTGGAACGCGCTTTGTGAGATTGCCTTGAGGCGGATGGGCGCGGCAGGCTTCGGCGAATCGCGGACATCATTTTGAAAACCAAAACCTCGCTGCTTATGAACGAAAACTCATCCCTTCACATGCCTCGGCGCACGTTCCTCCATCAAACCGGTACCGCGCTCGCCGCGACGTCCGTCTTGCCGGTCGCCCGCTTCGCGCACGCTGCGGGTGCCGACACGCTCAAGCTCGCGCTCATCGGCTGCGGCGGACGCGGCTCCGGCGCGGCCAACCAGGCGCTCCACGCCACGCCCGGCATCAAGCTCGTCGCGATGGGCGACGTGTTTCGGGACCAGATCGACAAGAGCACCGCCAATCTAGCGAAGCAGAATCCCGACAAGGTCGATGTATCCGAGGGGAACAAGTTCGTCGGCTTCGACGCTTACAAGCACGCCATCAAGGAAGCCGACGTGGTGGTGCTCGCCACGCCCGCCGCGTTTCGGCCGTTGCACTTCGAGGAGGCGGTGCGGCGGGGCAAGCACATCTTCATGGAGAAGCCGGTGGCCATCGACGCGCCCGGCGTGCGCCGCGTGCTCGCCGCCGCCGCCGAGGCGAAGAAGAAGAACCTCAAGGTCGGCGTTGGCCTCCAGCGCCGGCACAAGGGCGGTTACCTCGAGACGGTGAAACGCATCCAGGACGGCGCGCTGGGCGAGCTGCAATACTTCCGCGCGTTCTGGAACAGCGCCGGTGGGCGCGCGGGCATCCTCAAGAAACCCGAGTGGAGCGAGATGGAGTACCAGTTCCGCAATCAATACTACTTCGCGCATTTTTCAGGCGACATCCACGTGGACCAGGGCCTGCACGTCACCGACGTGATCAACTGGATCAAGGGCGCGTATCCCGTGCGCTGCGTCGCGCAAGGCGGCAACCAGGTCCGGCGCGGCCCGGAATACGGCAACCTGTTCGACCATTACGCCGTGCAATACGAATACGCCGATGGGACGCGACTCTTCGCCGAGAACCGCCACACGCAGGGTTGCTGGAACAGCGTTTCCGAACACGCGCATGGCACCAAGGGCGCGGCGGACATGATCAACGACCGCGGCCTCTTCGTGATCAAGGACCGGAAAGATGGCCTGTGGCGCTACACCGGGGAGAAAGACGACCCGTATCAGGTGGAGCACGACGACTTCTTCAACGCCATCCGCAAGAACCTCGATTACAACGAAGCCGAGCGCGGCGCGATGAGCACCATGACCTGCGTCATGGGCCGGATGGCCGCGTATTCCGGCCAGCAGATCGAATGGGACGACGCGTTGAAGTCGGAGAAAACCCTCGCGCCGCTCATCACCTCGTGGGACGCCGAGCCGCCGGTGAAGCCGGACGCCAATGGCCTCTATGCGTTGCCGGTGCCGGGTAAATCCGCGCCGGTGTGAGCCGAGGGAGTTCTTGATCGGAGATTGATCGGATGTTTGCGATTAGTCGGCTCGTCCTCAGCCCTCGCCAACCCAGTTCTCGCGTCGCGTCGCGTGCTTGATTTCCAAACCGCGTTGCGAACAATCGCCACATCATGCCACGCAAACTCAGTTCGCTCGCCCCCGGTTGGTGGGATTACACCACGCTCGACAAGGACATCATCGCCGCCGCCGCCAAGCTCACGCCGGAGAAGTTGTTCAAGCTCTCACGGCCCGGCTTCAAGGTGGTGTTTTACGATACGCTCGAGGATTTTTACTGCGCGGAGGCGCTCGAATACATCCATGCATGGAAGAAGGCGACGCTGGGCAATCCCGCGGGCATCTGCGGGCCGATCGGGCCGACGGAGCAGTTGCCGCTGGTGGCGCGCATCGTCAACGAGATGGGCCTCAAGCTGCACGACGCGCATTTCTGGGGCATGGACGAATGGGTGATCGGCGGCAAGTCGGTGCCGGTCACGCATCCGCTGTCGTTCGAGAAGTGCGACCGCGAGATGTGCTTCAACCACATCGACCGCAAGCTGGTGATGCCGGATGCGAACCTGCATTTCCCAAACGCCGACACGCGGGCGTATCGCGCGAGCTGGGATTCCGGCGTGCGTTGCGTGGTGATGCAGGGAGGGCAGGGGGACATCAAGCATTGGGCCTTCAACGATCCGCTGCCGCGCACGGGCCGGAACAAGAACGCGCCGCCGTCACCGGTCGAGTATCGGCAGCTCAGGACGCGCGTGGTGGATCTGCATCCGGTGACCATCGCCCAGAACGCGCGCACCTCGGGCGGCGGCAACGTGTCGCTGGTGCCGACGCAGGCGGTGACAGTCGGCCCTTACGAGACGTGGAAGGCGGAGAAGGTTTCGATCTGGCACGCGGGGCATCACGACAATCCGTTTGGCCAGCGGCTGACGGCGTTCATGATTTCAAACCGCATCGTGGACAGCGCGGTGCCGATGTCGCTGCTCGCGGATCACCCGAACGTGCAGTTCAACTATTACCGCAAGGGCATCGGCACGTGCGACGTGGAGATGCACTGAACGCTCGTAGCAGCCGAGGTAACGAGGCTCACTCTAAAAAAGCGGAAATTGAAGTGAGCCTCCTTACGTCGGCTCCTACGAACGTCACGCCGCCGAAATCATCCCGGTCTTGCGCGCGAAGTTGAACAAGCCGCCGGCATCCACGACGGGACGGACATCGCCGAGCGGTTTGAAGTGATGGGTCTTACCGGTTGCCTGAATCTTCACGCTCGCAGCATCGAGATCGACTGTGACGACATCGCCGGTCTTGAGTTCGTCGCAGAGGCGGGCGGCGAGTTCGCAGGGGTAGAGTTCGCCCGTGGCGACGGAGTTGCGGAAAAAGATCCGCGCGAAGCCTTCGGCCAACACGACGCGGCATCCGGCTGAACCGAGCGCGATGGGCGCGTGTTCGCGCGAGCTGCCACAGCCGAAATTGCGGCCCGCGACGATGATCGGGTAGTCGGCGTCGAGCTTGCCTTCCTTCACGAAGCGGACGGCATAGAGCGACTCCGGGAGGCCGCACATCGCGTAGCTGCCGAGCTTCTCGTATTCCTCGGCGATGGTCGGGACGAGATTCAGGTATTGGGCGGGGATGATCTGGTCGGTGTCGATGTTGTCGCGCACCACATAGACCGGCCCGCTGAACGCAGATTGCATGAGAACAGGATTGGATGGGGCAGGGGGCATTGCAAGGGGAATGACAGCGCGCGCTTGCTTTGGGCCGCGCGCGTCCGTTTCAATGTGCCCGCGATGCTCGACATCAAACTGATCCGCGACAACCCCGACCACGTGCGCGAACGGCTCGCGT
>DATDFH010000033.1:0-4303 GCA_036522715.1 Verrucomicrobiia bacterium | reverse complement strand
GAATGACATGCACATCCACCTCCAACCGCGCGCCCAACATGCCAACTGGCGAGATGATTCCCGGGTGGCCATCGACGATGAAGTGCTGGCGGACGGCGTGGATGTTGTTGCTTTCGGCGGGAAGGTTGATCGCCTTGGCGTTCTTGATGACATCCTGCACGTCGTCATCGGTGATCTCGCGGTCGGCCGAAACCACCGGGTGGACGCCGCGATTGGTGAAGCCGCGGATGTGTCCGCCGCTGACGCCGAGATAGACGCTGCCCACTTCGACATCGGCCATTGTCTCGGCCTCAACGATGGCGTTGCGGACTTCTTCCTCGGTCTGCGCGGCATCGACGATCTCGCCCTTGCGCACGCCGCGCGAACGGGCCTGGCCGACGCCGACGATGTTCACCGCGCGGGTGTCGTTGACCTCGCCGATGACGGCACACACTTTCGAGGTGCCGATTTCCAATCCGACAATGAGGGAGGATCTGTCAGGCATTTTTCTTTTTTGGGCGGGAAGTTGATTTGGGTTTGGCCGCGGGCGGCACCGGGCTGGATTCGAGCCAGCGCGCTGGAATGTTGTCCGCGACGGAAAGATCGACGGCGGCGATGGCGCGGTGGTTGCGCTGGCCGTAATCGTAAAGCGAGCGCCAGCGACGCATCTGCTGGTCAAGCCGGCGGATCGAGAAGGTGACTTCGCTCCCCTGCCCGGTCAGCACGCTGAGCACCTCGGACGAGGAACAATCAATCTGCTTGAGGCTCACGAGACCGGCCATCGGCGACTGATCGAACTCGCGGATGAGTTGAATCGCGGCCTGCACCTGCGGCGACTCGGCGCGGCGCCCGGCGCGAAGATCGGCCTGGCTGGCGCCGACCAACAGCGGGAGATCGGCCGCATCCACCGGCGTCGTCACTTGCGCGCGTTCGAGCGGCACGATGACGAAACCCGTCGCGTCGATCTGGTAAAGCACGGGCATGATGCCTTTGCCGTCGGGGCGCGGCATCATGCCGTGCGCGCGCGCAATCGGCTCGCGTTCGGAGATCCGGATGCGAAGCGTGCCGGGCAGGGCGCGCTCGACGGCGGCGGACTGGATCGCGGAGCAGAGCTCGAGGTCGCGCTTCACGCGGACGAGATCGAGCGCGAGAAGGTTTTCACCCAACCGGATTCCGGCCCAGCGGCGGAGTTGATCGAGCCGGATGATGCCGTCGGTCTGCACCTCGACATTGCGGATGGCGAAGGCGGGATTCTCGAACACGAACCGGTCGAGCGCCCACTGGCCCGCGCGCCAGATGACGAACAGCACGAGCAGCGAACCCAATGTTCCGCCCACCGTCAGCGAAAGCGCGCGCACCCGCGCCGAGCGCACCTGGTCGGAGCGCAGCTTCACGTCGAGCAATTCCTCGCGGTCGAGGCGGCGGTTTTTGGATTTGGATTTGAACCACATGGTCAGGCGCGTCCTTTCGCGCGGCGTAAAGCCAATTCGACCATGCGCTCGCAAACCTCGGCGTAACCGATGCCCGCCGCCGCCGCCGCCTTCGGAAACAAGCTCGTCTCCGTCATGCCGGGCAGCGTGTTGACTTCGAGCACAACCGGGTCGCCGTTCTCGCGCACCATCACATCGACGCGCGCGTAATCGCGACCGCCGACGGCGTGAAATGCACCGAGGCCCGCCTCCTGGATTCGCTTCGTCGTCGCCGCATCGAACGGCGCGGGACAAAGATATTCGGTGGCGCCGACGGTGTACTTGTTCGCGTAATCGTAACCGCCGGCCTTGGGACGGATTTCAACAACGGGCAAAGCCTGATGGCCAAGTATCGCCACGGTGGTCTCGCGGCCGACGATTCGTTCCTCCATCAACACTTCGGTATCGTGGAGCAGCGCCGCGCCGAGTTTCTTGCTCCATTCGGAAACAGCATTGACGAACTGGAGCCCAACGCTGGAACCTTGACGGACCGGTTTGAGGATGACCGGAGGATTCCAGCCACGCGGCCAGCTTGCCTCGCGGGAGCTGATGACCTCGAAGCGCGCGGTCGGCACGCCAGCCGCAAGGCAGCGTTTCTTCGTGAGCACTTTGTCGAACGCCAGCCGGCTCGCCTCAACGCCGCAGCCGGTGTAGGGCACGCCGAGTTCTTCGAGGCGCGCCTGCACCGTGCCGTCCTCGCCGTACGTGCCGTGCAACGCGAGGAAGACTGCTTCCGTGCCGGCAGGAAGTTTCCAGTCGTCCGTTCGCGGATCGAGTTCGTTGACCGCGTGGCCGAGCGAACGCAACGCGGCAGCCACCGCGGCGCCCGAGTTGAGCGACACTTTGCGTTCGGCGGACGGGCCGCCCAGCATCACGGTGAGATTGCGTTTTTCGGACATCGTCTTCAGCCCTCGCCCAAAATTTCGACCTCGGTGTGCAACTCGATGCCGCGTTTCTCGCGCACGGTCTTCTTGACGACGTCGATCAACTGCAACACGTCGCGCGCGGTGGCGTGGCCGTCGTTGACGATGAAATTGCCGTGCACGTCGGACACCATCGCGCCGCCGACACGGGTGCCCTTGAGGCCGAGTTCATCGATGAGTTTGCCCGCGGGGATTTCCTTCGGGTTCTTGAATATGCAGCCGGCGCTCGGCTGCGCGGGTTGCGACTCCCAGCGCTTGCTGTTGGATTCCTTGAGCCGGCGGTCGATTTCCTCCGGTGACCCGGGCACGCCTTTGAGCACAGCGCCGAGGGCGATGTGCGTCTTGAACAGCGGACAGCCGCGATACTCGTACTGCACTTCGCCGGCGAGCCGCTCGTGAATCTGCCCGCTGAAATCCATGAACCGCACGCGCTCGACCACATCGAAAGTCCAGCCGCCCATCGCGCCCGCGTTCATCCGCAGGGCGCCGCCGAGCGTGGCGGGAATGCCCTCGAGAAACTCCAGCTTGCCGATGGCGTGGCGGCGCGCCTCGGCGGAAATGTCCTTCAACCGCGCGCCCGCGCCGCAGGTGATACGTTCGCCCTGAATCTCGACGCGCGCGAAGTTTGAATGCTTGAGACAGATCACCACGCCGCGGATGCCGCCGTCGCGGATCAACATGTTCGAGCCGCGGCCCATCATCGTTACGGGCAGCTTCTGCGCGGCGCAGAATTGAACCAGCTTTGCGAGGTCCGTCTCCGACGCCGGCTCGACGTAGAAATCCGCCTTGCCGCCGACGCGCAAGGTGGTGCGGCGCGCGAGTGGCTCGTCGCGTTTGACGACGGACTCGGCCGACAGCAAATCACCGAGGCGCGCGTGAATGATTTCCATCATGTCGGGCCTTTCTTCGCGGAGCTGCCCCGCGAGCTGGCGGGCGGCGTGCGTGATGTCGCCCGCGCCCAGGAACAGCACCAGATCACCCGGCTGCATCTCGCCACGGACGGTCTCGCGCAGTTCGTGCAACGTGGGCACAAACGCCGCGCGCTGTCCATGCGCGTTGATGGCCTCCGCGAGCCGCGTGCTGTTGATGCCAGGAATCGCCGCCTCACTCGCGGCATAAATTTCCGCAATCCAGAGTTTCGCCGCGTCGTCGAAGCACGTGGCGAACTCGGCGAGCAGATGTTGCGTGCGCGTGTAGCGGTGCGGCTGGAAAGCGACGAGGAGACGGCGCGGACGCAACGCCTTGAGTGCGCTCAACGTGGCGCGGATTTCCTGCGGGTGATGGCCGTAGTCGTCGTAAACGCGGAAGCGGGCGTCGCGGAAAATTTCCTGCTGCCGGCGCAGCGCGCCCTTGAACGGCGCGATGGCGCGGGCGATGTCGGCCGGCGCGAAGCCAAGTTGATGAAGCAGCGCGATCACGGCCGCGGCATTGGAGACATTCTTCTCACCGATCAACGAGATGGCGAACTCGCCCAGCAGCTTGTCGCCGTGCCAGACCTCGAAATGCGAGCCGGCGAAATGCGCGCCGCCATCCTTGAACGACGCGACGCGATAGACCGCCATCGGGTTGAAGCCATAGGATACCGCGCCCGACCGTTGCGAGAAGAGCGCGGCAAGCTGCGGATCATCGGCACAGAAGACGAGCGTGCCGGCGGTCTGCTGGCCAAACGCGCGGAACTCGTGGCAAACCGCCTGGAGGTTCGAGTAGTAGTCGAGGTGCTCCTCGTCCACGTTGAGGACGATGGCGTGGGCGGGGTGGAATTCACACAGCGTGCCGTCGCTCTCGTCGGTTTCGAGGACGAAAAGCCGTTCGGTGCCGTGGGAAAACCTCGCGTGCGGCTCGAGCTGCGGCACCAGCGCGCCGACGGCATAGCTCGGTTTGGCGCCGAGCTGTTTCAAGGCGAACGCAAGCAACGCGGCCGTGGTGGTCTTG
>DATDFH010000032.1:0-12726 GCA_036522715.1 Verrucomicrobiia bacterium | reverse complement strand
ACCCGTCCACGATCACGGTGTCGAACATCACCGAGGTCATCAAGCGCGTGGAGGTGACGCTCGACAACGTCGCGCATCCTTCGCCCGCCGATCTCGATGTGCTTTTGGTGGGGCCGCAGGGCCAGCAGGTGCTGTTGATGTCGGACGCGGGTGCGAACCTGGCGTTGTCCGGCGCGTTCATCCGCTTTGCCGGCGACTCGACCAACGCGCTTCCCGATGCGGCCCAGATCACCAACGGCACGTATCATCCGACGGACTATCCTCCCGCTGAAGTGTTCCCCGCGCCGGCGCCGGCCGGTCCCTACGACACGAACTTCGCCGTGTTCAACGCCACCAGCCCCAACGGCACGTGGTCGCTCTACGTCGTGGACGACCAGAGCGGGGGCTCGGGCGCGATCGCCGGCGGCTGGCGGCTGACGATCTTCACAGTGGACCCGGCCAGCGTGGCGGATCTTTCACTCTCCATGAGCGACGCGCCCGATCCGGTGCTGGTTGGCTCGAACGTGACCTACACGATCACCGTGTCGAACAACGGCCCGAATGCGGCGGCCAATGTCGTGCTCACCAATCCGCTGCCCGCCATGGCGAACTTCGTCACCGCCACGCCGTCGCAGGGCACGACCACCAACCTCGGCGCCGCGGTGGTTGCGAATTTCGGGACGATTCCCTCCGGTGGCTCGGCGACGCTGGCGCTAATCTTGCAGGCGACGAGTGACGGGACGATCACCAATTTCGCCAGCGCCAATACCTCAACGCAGGAGATTCAGTTCAACAACAATTCCGTCGCTGCCGTCACGACGGTCAATCCATCGCCGAACGTCGCCGACCTCCGGCTTGCCATCCACGATTCACCCGATCCGGTGCTGGTTGGCGACAGCCTGACTTACACCGTCACGCTGACCAATCGCGGTCTGGCGACGGCGACCAATGTCAGGATGACCAATACGCTGCCGCCCAATGTCACATTGCTCGCCCAGTCGGCCAGCCAGGGGACTGCCACGGTCAATGGCGGGGAGATTGTCTTCAGCCTCGGCACCGTTCCCAATGGCAGCGGAGCGACCGCGACCGTCGTCGTGCGTCCGGACAAGGCTGGCGTGATCACCAACCTCGTTGCCGCGGCCGCGGACCAGCCCGACTTCAGCCCGGCCATCGCCGCGGCCGAGACACTCGTGCTGCCCGTCAGCGACCTGCTCCTCTCGATCGGCGATTCAGCGGACCCGGCGCCCTTGGGCGGCGTGCTGACCTACACCATCCTCGTGTTCAACAGTGGCCCCAGTGCCGCATCGAGTGTGACCGTGGTGGATACGTTGCCGGAGGCGGCCAGTTTCGTCTCGGCCATCGCTTCGCAGGGCACTTGCACGAACTTCAACGGCACGCTGGTCTGCCAGTTGGGTGGCATCGCCAATGGCAGCAGCGCGGTGATTTCAGTGCAGGTCGTGCCACTGGCCGGTACCATCACCAACACCGCCACGGTCTTCGCCGCGGAAGTGGACCCGGTGCTGGCCAACAACACGGATGTCGAAACCACCGCCACGTTCATCCAGACCACGGGCCTGACGATCACGCCCTCGACCAACGCGGCCGACCTGGCCAACGCGGTCCTTGCCCCGGGCAGCAGCGGCCTGCGGATCACTTCGGTGAACCTGCTCGCGCATCAGAACGGCGGCGCAACTTCCAGCGGCCTCTACGCGGTGGGCGCCCCGCCCGTTCCCTACGGCATCAATGCGCCCGGGATCATCATCAGCACCGGCGATGTGAGCGACTACGGGGCAGGGCCGAACACTTCGACGGGCAACACAACCGCGTTCGGCGTCGCGGCCACGCCGGCGCAGGAGGCGCTGCTCGATCCGATCACCGGCGTCGGCACCAACAACTTCCAACACTTCGACGTGACGCAGCTCGACATCCGTTTCGACGTGGAGCCGGGCTTCAACCGGGTGAACTTCAACGTCGTGTTCGGCTCGGAGGAATACCCCGAGTTCGTCAACTCGCTGTTCATCGACGGCTTTGGCATTTACCTCAACGGCACCAACATCGCGTTCACCGGCGGCGCGCCCGTGAACATCAACCATCCTGCCATGGCCCCGCTGGCCGGCACAGAGTTGGACGGCATCCTTGCCCCCGGCGGCAATCCGATCCTGAGCTTCACGGCGCCGGTCACCGCCGGCTCGTCGAACAACATCCTGACCTTCATCGTGGCGGACACCTCGGACACGATTCTCGACACGACGGTCTTTGTCTCCTCACTCCAGGGTGGCGGCGTCAACGCCGACCTCGCGGTCAACGTCACGGACACGCCGGATCCCGCGGTGGTGGGCAGCCCGCTGATCTACAACATCGTGGTCAACAATTTCGGTCCGAATACGGCGACCAACACCGTGCTCACCAACACGCTTCCGGCCAGCATGACGTTGGTCGGCGCGACGCCGTCGCAGGGCAGTTGCTCCTTCAGCAACAACGTGCTGGTCTGCAACCTGGGCGATCTTGTCAGCGGCGGTGGTGCGATCGTCACGCTGACGGTCACGCCCACGCTGGCGGGCCAGTTCACCAACCTGGTCGCGGTGAGTTCCGACCTGCGCGACCTGGCGTCCGGCAACAACACCAATTCCGCCGTGACCACGGTCATCGAGCCGTTCACCTTCATCAACAATTCGCCGATCCAGGTGGCCGATGCCTCGCCTGCGCTTCCCTATCCGTCGATCATCACCGTGTCGAATCTGACCGGGGCGATTGGCAAAGTGACGGTGAGCCTGGCCGGGTTGCAGCACACGTTCCCGGCGGATCTCGACATCCTCCTGGTGGCGCCCGACGGTCGCGCGGCGGTGGTGATGTCCGACGCAGGTGGCGGCAATGACATCACCAACGTGAACCTCACGCTCGATGACGCGGCGGCGGCGTTCCTGCCGCAAAGCGGCCAGATCGTCTCCGGAACCTTCAAGCCGACAGATTATGAACCGGGCATGGACAGTTTCACCAATCCGGCGCCGGCCGGCCCGTATGCGTCGAGCCTCGCGGTGTTCAACGGTGGCGATCCGAACGGGGACTGGAAATTGTTTGTCGTGGATGACCAGGGTTCGGACGTCGGTGCGCTGTTGGGCGGGTGGCGGTTGACGTTCCAATTGGGTGGGCCGGCGCTCCAGATCGAGCGCAGCGGCGACAACGTGATTGTGTCGTGGTCGGCGGCCCTGACGGGCTACGTGCTGGAATCACGCACGAGCGTCAATGTCGGCGCGTGGACACCCGTAGGCGTCCAGGTGGTGGTGAGCGGTGGGAAGAACACCGTGACCTTGAGCGCAGGCCCGGGTGCGCAGTTCTTCCGGCTGAGGAAACCTTAGGCCGGGAATCGGACATGACTTGATTTAAAGCGAAAGCGCTGTGCCCGCTCTGGCGAAGGCGCGGCGTGAATTGCAGATATGAAGAGCGACATGAACAGATTTCGAGACTGGATGCTGGCCTGCTTGGGGGGCATCGGCCTCGGGTTGGCGGCTGATGCCCAGGCGCAGGTCACCACCAACATCCAGTTCACCGCGGCGACCACCGTGGTCAGCGAGGGTGGCACCAACGTCACCCTCGTCGTGACGCGCACCCCGGCCATCGGCACCTCGTCGGTGAGTTTCGACACCGTCCCCGGGTCGGCGCTGCCGGGGGCGGATTACATCGCCACCAACGGCACGCTCACCTTCGGGCCGGGCGAGGTTTCCAAGCTCATCATGGTGGCGTTGGTGGATGACCTGATCTCCGAACCGTCGGAGACGTTCTCGGTTGTGCTTTCGAATCCCGTCGGGGGAACGATTGGCGTGGGAACCAATCTGGTGACCATCGCCGATGACGACAGTTTCCTTGGTTTTTCGGCGACGACCTACTCGGTGACCGAGGGCATCTCGAATGCGGTCGTCAGCGTGGTGCGAACCGGTGGCACCGACCGCGCGGCATCGGTCGAAGTCCGAACCGCGAATCTGACGGCGACGGCGGGCAGCGATTACCTGGCGTTGACGACCACGCTGTTTTTCGTGCCCGGCCAGACGACCAACACTGCGCTCATCCCGATTCTGGATGACTGCGCTGTCGAGCCGGCGGAGACCTTTCGGGTCTATCTCACCAACGCCGTGGGCGCTTTCATCAGCAGCCCGAGCAACGCGACGGTCAGCATCCTGGACAACGATTCGGCCAACGGCACGTTCGCCTTCGACGTGGGGCCCTTGCTGGTGGCTGAAAACGTCGGCACCGTCGCCGTCTCGGTCAATCGCCAGTGCGCCTCGGTGGGCGCGGTTTCCGTCCAGGTCGCGCCGATCAATGTCCCGCTCGGCATCTGCCCGCTGAGCACCAACGCGATCCCGAACGTGGACTACTCGGGTGGCACAATCACGCTCAACTGGGCGGCTGGCGATCCGACGCCCAAGACTTTCAACATCACAATCACCAACGACAATCTGGTCGAGTTGGATGAGCAGATTGTTCTCGGGCTGTTCAACCCGACGGGCGGCGCCACGATCAATTCGCAGCTCAACACCTACACCATCCGTATCCTTTTCGACGACCAGCCGGCGGGCGCGGCCGATCGCACCTACAATCCGGTTTTTCCCAGCAACCCGACTCCCGGGGCCAACAGCGTTGTGTACGCCACCGCGGTGCATGATGGCACCAACGACGTCAACCGGGGCAAGACGACCATCGGCGGCGAGTTCACGGCGGTGAATGCAGTCATCCGCAACCGCGTGGCGCGGCTGAACACCGACGGCTCGGTGGATCCGACTTTCAACCCCGGCACCGGCGCGGACGCCTTCGTCAGTTCGGTGGTCGTGCAGCCCGACGGCCGCGCACTGATCGGCGGTGGCTTCACCTCATTCAACGGCATCGACCGTCACCACGTGGCGCGGCTCAACGTGGATGGTTCGCTCGACACAACGTTCAACCCGGGCGCGGGCGCCAACGGGCCGGTTTACGCGGTCGAACTCCAGGCCGACGGGCGGGTGCTCATCGCGGGAGACTTCACCAGCGTGAACAACATCCCGCGCAACCGGATCGCGCGGCTCAATACCAACGGCGTGGTTGACCTCTCGTTCACCCCGGGTGGTGGCGCTGATGCTCCCATCTGGACGGCGGCGGTTGAGAAACGGTTTTCGTCGATCACGATCAACGGTTCCGCCAGCGGCGGCTCGGAAGAGGCGCGGACCAACATCGTGGTCGGCACGGGCTTTGGAACGCTGACGATCAACTACGACTTTCTCTCCGTGCCGGACACGCTGCGTGTGTACTATGGCGCGACACGGATCTTCGACACGGGTCTGACCAACGGCGCATCCACGGTTGTCGTCCCCTTTGGTCCGGGTGTGCAATACGGTCCGGGCCAGTTCATGCCGGCGGCGACCAACATTCAGATCGTCGTCAATGAAGGCTCCGGCCAGTTTGGAACCTTCTGGCAATACGATGCCACGATTTTGCTGGCGGGCGGCGGCGGGAAGATCGTGGTGGGCGGCGAGTTCACTTCCTTCGATGGCGTGCCCCGCAATCGTGTTGCGCGTTTGAATGCGGACGGGACACTCGACTCGACGTTCGACTCCGTGTCCGGCGCCAATGACACGGTGTACACCGCCATCCTCGATGCCAACGGCCTTGCGTACATCGGTGGCGCGTTCTCGGTCTTCGACGGCTTGTCGCGCAACGGCATCGCCCGGCTGCGGCCGGACGGTTTCCTTGACCCATCGTTCAACCCGGGCACCGGCGCGGCTGGCGCGGTCTATGCCATCCGGCTGCAGACCAACGGCCAGCCGGTCATTGGCGGTCAGTTCGGCTCTTACAATGACACGCCGCGCACCAACGTCGCCCGTCTCTACACCGACGGCACGCTCGACACGAGCTTCCTCGACAACCTTTACAACCAGACGCAGCCGGGGCCGGACGGCTTTCTCAATGCCGTGGGCATCCAACCCGATGGCAACGTCATTATTGGCGGTTCCTTCATGCAGGTGGGCGGCGGCTTCGCGGCAACAGACGTCACCCATGCGTTTAATGTCGCCCGCCTGATCGGCGGCACCAACCCGCCCGCCTTCAACATGCCGGGCAACGTCCAGTTCATCAGCAGCACCTTTTCGGTGGACGAGAATGTCCTTGGCGGCCAGATCACGGTGATTGTCCAGCGCCTCAATGGCGTTTCCGGGCCGCTGCTCGTTGACTTCACGACCGCCGACGGCTCGGCGCATGCCGGCGTGGATTACGTGCCGACCTCCGGCACGCTGCTCTTCGGCGATTGCGATTCACTGCTGGTGCAACAGTTCATCTCTGTGCCGATCCTCGACAACACGATGGTGGACGGCAACCGCAGCTTCAAGATCGTCCTCTCCAATCCGCGCAGCGGCAGTTCGAGGCCGCTGCCCGCGCTTGGCTTCAACTCGACTGCCGTGGTGACCATCGTGGACAACGATTTCAACCACGGCGTGCTTAGTTTCAGTTCACCCGTCATCGAGGTCGGCGAGAATCTGACCAATGCGGTGGTTACCGTGGTCCGGACCAATGGTTCCACCGGGACCGTGACAGTGCAGTACGCAACCAGCGACGGCACGGCCCTGGCGTCGGCGGATTATCAGAGCCGGTCCGGCACGCTGACCTTTGGGCCGGGAATCACCAGCCGCACGATCACCGTTCCCATCGTCAACGACACCGGGATTGAGGGGGAGGAATTCTTTCAGATCCGGCTGTTCAGCCCCGGCGGCGGCGCGACGCTCGGCCTGACCAACATGACGGTGTTGATCCTCGATGACGAAAGTGGCCCCGGCAGCCTCAGCTTTGCCAGTCCATCGGGCTACAGCGTCAACGAAGCTGGCGGCACGGCCACCATCACCGTCCGCCGTACCAGCGGGGCGTCCGGCACGGCGACGGTCAGCGCGCGCACCGTCCAGTTTGGAATTGCGCCGGGCCAGGCTCGCGATGGCTTTGACTATGTCGGCACGACCAATGTCCTGACCTTTGGCCCGGGTGTGACCGCGCAGACCTTCACGGTTGCCATCAACACCGACAACTTCGTCGAAGGTGACGAGGTGCTCGGGCTGGAACTGTTCAATGTTTCCGGTGCGACGCTCGGCTTCCTGACCAACTCGACCCTCACGATCAAGGACGCCAACAGCTACGGCAGCCTGTCTTTTGCCGACGTGGATTTCTTCATCAACGAGGCCGCGCAGGCGGGCGGCGTCAACATCACGGTCGTGCGCACGGGCGGCACTTCGGAGGAGGTCTCCGTCGGCTTCGGCACGCAGGCGGGCTCGGCCGTGCCCGGCGTCGATTATGTTGAGACCAACGGCGTGCTCACTTTTCCGAACGGCGCGGTCAGCGCGAGCTTCTTCGTTCCGGTCATCAACGACGCGATGCTCGAGTCGAACAAGACGGTGGTGCTGCATCTGACCAACTTTTTCAAGGCGGCTCCCGGCTCGATCACCAACGCGACGCTCACGATCATCGACGACGAGTCCCTCGCGCTGCCGGCGGGTTCGGTGGACACGACCTTTGCGCCGGTCAACGCCGATAATTTCATCAACGCAGTGGGCGTCCAGGACGGTGGCAAGCTGATCATTGGCGGCAACTTCAGCGCGTACAACGGCCAGGCGCTCACGCGCGTCGGGCGGGTCAACGAGGTCGGTGGCATCGATCCGCTCTTCACACCGGGCCTGGGCGCCAATGACACGATCAACGCGCTGCTGGTCCAGCCCGACCAGCAGATCGTGATCGCCGGCAACTTCACCAGCTTCGATCTCACCAACCGCAACCGCATCGCCCGCCTCAAGCCCGACGGCCGCATCGACTCGTCGTTCAATCCTGGTTCCGGTGCCGACAGCCCGATCTTCGGTCTGGCGCAGCGAACTGATGGAAGAATTGTCGCGGGTGGCGCGTTCTCGACTTTCAACGGCTTCAACCGGCGCGGCGTCGTGCAGTTGAATCCCAATGGCTCGGTCGATGCCTCCTTCAGCCCCGGCGCCGGCATCAATGGCTCGGTGTACGCGGTGGCATTGCAGGCTGACGGAAAAATCCTCGTTGGCGGAGAATTCACACAGGTCAACACCACCAACCGCAGCCGCCTCGCCCGCCTCAATGCCGACGGCTCCCTGGACCTCGCGTTCGATCCGGGTTCCGGCGCCGACGGTCCCGTGCGCGCGCTCGTCGTTCAGCCCGACGGCCGGATCCTCGTGGGCGGCTCATTCACCAACTTCAACGGGCAGAGCCGCGGCCGGCTCGCGCGCGTCAATGGGGACGGCTCGCTTGATCCGACGTTCTTGCCCTCGGGCACCGACGGCGCGTATGACCATGTGCTCGCGGTGGCGCTGCTTCCCGACGGCCGGATCGTTGTCGGCGGCGACTTCATTGTGTTCAACGGCGTCAGCCGCAACCGCGTCGCCCAACTCAATTCCGACGGCACGATTGATCCCACCATCAACTTCGGCACCGGGGCGAATAGTTTTGTTGGCGCCATCCGGCCGTTGGGCGACGGCCGGCTCGTGCTCGCGGGCGGCTTCACCGAGTTCGACGGGTTTCCGCGCAACCAGTTGGTGCGGCTGTTGGGCGGATCGAACCCCGGCTCCGGCCAGTTCGAGTTCCTCTCCCCGCAGTTCAGCGTGAGTGAGGGTGGCACCTTTGCCTCGATCACCGTGCGGCGAATTGGCGGCGCGAGCGGTGCCAGCCCGGTCAACTTCACCGCCACGGACGGCACCGCGGTGTCGCCGGCGGATTACTTTGCCACCAACGGCACCCTGACCTTTGCGCCGGGTGAGGTTATCCGCACTTTCAACGTCTTCGTCGTCAACAACACCACCGTCGATCCCGACCGGACGGTCCAACTGAAGCTGGATGGAGTGAGTACCAACCTCGGTACGCGCACCAACGCCACGCTGACGATCGTCAACGACGACGTTGCGCTCGCGTTCGCCACCGCCAGCTACAGCGTGGTCGAGGGTGTCGCTGGCGGCCAGGCGACCATCCAGGTCGTCCGCAGCGGCGCATTGGACACGACCGTCTCGGTGAGCGTCTTCACCGACACCAACAACCCCGGCAACACCGCGACGGCCGGCGCCGATTACGCGCTGACCAACGGCACGCTGACCTTCCTCCCGGGCGAGGTAGGCCGCGTGTTTTCGATCCCGGTCGTCGACGATTCGCTGGTGGAAGTGCCGGAAACCGTCGCCTTGGGACTGAGCAACGCCGTCCTCGTGGGCAGCGGCACGGCGACCGTCTCATTGGGCCTCAACGCCGCGACGCTCACGATCTTCGACAACGACCTTGCTCCGGGCGCAATTTCATTCAGTTCCACGAACCTCATCGTGGACGAATCGGCCGGCTTCGCGACCATCACGCTGATCCGCACCAACGGCACGCTCGGGGCCGTCTCCGTGCTTGTCTCCACCAGCGGGGGCACAGCGACCGCCGGGCAGGACTACGCCGCGCTCAACAACCGTGTGACCTTTGCCGATGGCGAGACGGTCAAGACGATCCAACTGCCGATCTTCAACGACCCCCTCGTCGAGGGCACCGAAACGGTGAACCTCCTCCTTGGCAGTCCGCTGGGCGGCGTCGGCATCGGGCCGATCACCGTCTCGGAGTTGATCATCCTCGATGACGACGTGGAGTTCCAGTTCACGAGCCCGGTCTTCACGGTCGATGAAACCGGCGGTCTCGCGGCGGTCACCGTGGAGCGCCGCGGGGGCACCAACAGCACCGTGACGGTGGACTTTGCCACAACCTCCACCGGCACGGCCGTGGCCGGGGCGGACTACCTCCCGCTCAACGGCACGCTCACGTTCCTGCCCGGCGAGACCAACCACATGTTCACGGTCACGATCCTCGACGACACGTTCATCGAGGGCACCGAAACGATCGGTCTGCAACTCTTCAACCCGACCGCCGGTGCTTTGCTCGGCACCAACGCCACAGCCGAGATCGACATCATCGACAACGACAGCGTGGTCAACTTCTCCAGCGCGACCTACACCGTGAACGAAACCGCCACGAACGTGCAGATCACCCTGGTGCGCACCGGCAACCTCAACTTCGCCGCCACGGTCGTCTATGCCGTCACCAGCGGCACCGCCAGCAACGGCCTCGACTTCGTGGGCACGACCAACACGGTCAACTTCGCGGCCGGCGACACCAACCAGACCTTCCTGGTCCAGGTTTTGAACGACACCTTGGTCGAGGGTGACGAAACCGTGAACCTCAATCTCGTCGCCGTCACCGGTGGCTCGTCGCTCGGCGGCCTCACCAACGCCGTGCTCACGATCCAGGATGATGACTTCTACGGCAGCATCTCGTTCAGCTCCGCCACCTACTCGAACAGTGAGAACGTCACGACCGCCGTCATCACCGTCGTTCGCACCAACGGCGCGGCCGGCTCCGTCTCGGTCAACTTCGCCACCGCCGATGGCACGGCCATCTCGACCGGCACCAACGCCGACTATGTGCCCGCCAGCGGCGTGGTGGTCTTTGCCGATGGCCAGACCAATGCGAGCTTTACCGTCACGATCATCAATGACAGCCGGATTGAGCCCGATGAGACGCTCGCCCTCTTCCTCAGCAACCCGGCGGGCGGCGCTGCGCTTGGTTCGCCCAACGCCGCTACGCTGACGATCGTCAACGACGACTTCGCCGGCTCGCTCCAGTTCACTTCCAGCAGTTACTCGGTCAACGAGGCAGCCGGTGTCTCCACCATCTCCGTCTCTCGCGTCGGCGGCACGGCCGGCCCCGTCTCGGTCAGCTTCGCCGCCACCGCCGGCACGGCATCCGCGGGCGCGGACTTCACCGCAATCAGCGGCGTGCTCAACTGGGCCGATGGCGACGCGGCTGACAAGACCTTCCAGGTGCAGATCGCCAACGACAACGTCGGCGAGCTGGATGAGACGGTGAACCTCACCTTGTCCAATGCGGGTGGCGGTGCTTCGCTTGGTGCGCCCGCGGCGGCGGTGCTGACGATCACGGATGATGACCGGAGCGTGGGCTTCAGCAGCAGCAGCTATACGGTCAACGAGGCGGCGGGTGCGGCGACAATCACCGTCAACCGATTCGGGGTCGCGAGCGGCGCGGTCAGCGTGAGTTTCTCCACCACCAACGGCACCGCTACGGCCGGCGTTGATTACACCAACGTAAGCGGCTCCGTGAGCTGGGCCGATGGCGACCTCCTGCCCAAGACGTTTACGATCCCGATTGTCAACGACACGCTGGTCGAAGGCGACGAAACGGTGATCCTTTCGCTCTCAAGTCCCGTCGGCGCCACGCTGGTCTCCTCGACTCCATCCACGCTCACCATCGTTGATGACGATGCCAGCGCCACATTTGTCGGCGCGGGCGCGGTGCTGTTGACCGAAACAGGCGGCACGGCCAACGGCGCGGTTGATCCGGGCGAAACCGTCACGTTGAGTTTCGCGCTCCGCAACGTCGGTTCGACCACCACGTCGAACCTCACCGCGACGCTCCTGGCGACCAATGGCGTGACGAACCCTGATGCGCCAAAGAACTACGGTGCCGTGATCGCCGGCGGCCCGGCCGTGGCGCAGAACTTCACCTTTACCGCCACCGGCACCAACGGCGGCACGATCACCGCCGTGTTGCAGTTGCAGGATGGCGCGACCAGCCACGGCGCGGTGCCGTTCGTGTTCAACCTCGGCTCGCGCACGAATCGCTTCATCAACTCGACGGCGATCACGATCAACGACAACTCCCCGGCGTCGCCCTATCCGTCCTCGATCCTCGTCTCGGGCGTGGCCGGCTCGGTCAGCAAGGTCACCGTCACGCTGAGCAACCTCTCGCATACGTTCCCGGCGGACGTTGACGTGCTGCTCGTCAGCCCGACGGGCCAGCGGGTCATCGTGATGTCCGACGCGGGCAGTTCGTCCACATCGCCGAACCCGGTGAACAACGTGACGCTCACCTTCGATGACGACGCGGCCTCCGGCCTGCCGCAAACCAACCAGATCGTGTCGGGTACTTTCCGGCCGACGAACTTCAGCCCGGCGGAATTCTTCCCGCCACCCGCGCCAGCCGCTCCGTTCTCGGCGACGCTCTCGGCGTTCAACGGCATCAATCCAAACGGCACGTGGTCGCTCTATGTCCTGGATGACAACGGGCTCGACTTCGGAAGCATTGCGAGCGGCTGGAGCCTGGACATCATCGAGGCCGCGAAGGTCAACCCGCCGGGTGACCTGGGGGTGACTGTGACCGACGCGCCCGATCCGGTCGTTGCCGGGCAGAACGTGACCTACACACTGACCGCTACCAACGCGGGTTCGAGCACGGCGCAAAACGTCGTGCTGACCAACACGCTGCCGGTGGGCCTCGCGTACGCGGCCATCACGAACGGCTTCGGAACTTATTACCTATCCGGCAGCACGGTGATCTTCCAGTTCGGCAACATCGCCGCCGGTGGCTCAAAGTCCGTCACGGTCGTCGCCTCGACCGCGTCGCCGGGTTCGTTCACCGATGCCGCTGCGGTGACGTCGACACTGACGGATTTGGTTCCGGGCAACAACACGGCCAGCGCGACCACGACAGTGTTTGATGCAGCCAACCTCGGCCTGACGTTGGTTGATTCGCCCGATCCGGTTGCGGTCGGCAGCAACCTCACCTTCGAGATCACTGTGACCAACCGCGGCCCGTCGGCGGCGACCAGTGTCGTGGTGACCAATCTCCTGCCGGCTTCGGTCAACTTTGTCTCGGTGGTGGCCAGCCAGGGCAACGCCTCGTCGGCGGGCGGGG
>DATDFH010000031.1:0-14565 GCA_036522715.1 Verrucomicrobiia bacterium | reverse complement strand
CCCGCCGGCGCCCACAGCATCACGGCGTGCGCCGCCAGCGGGTTCAGCACCACACCGGTCTGCGCTCGAATCACCGCCGCGACGCCGGCGACAATGGCGCCGTAGGTCACAAACGCGCCCGCCATCCCCAACGCGGAGATGCTCGCCGATTCGAGGATGACACTGCCGAAGATCGTCATGCGATGCGCGCCCAGCGCCCGGAGGATGGCGATCTCGCGGCGACGCTCGTTCATCGAGTTGTAAATACTCGCGAGCACGGAGGCGGTGGCGACCAGCGCGACGAGATACGCCACGAGCGCGAGCACCTTGTCCACCCACGAGACCTTGTCGAGCAACGTGGCGATGATCTGCGCGATGGGCCACGCGAAGGTGAGCCGGTTGCCCTGCTTGTTGTAGAGCTGCTCCAACTGCCGGCCGGCGATCGGCGAGCGGAGTTTCACCAGCACCGCGCTGACATCGGTGGCCGACTTCGGATCGTGGCCCGCCATGCTCTGCAGGCCCGCGAGCGGAATCCAGATCACACGATCAGCCGGCGTGTTCGACGGTTCGAGCACGCCGACCACGACGTAGGTTTCCGTGTGGCGGTTTTTCTCGTCGAAGATCAAGCCGTGGTAAGGCTGGAACTTGTCGCCGTATTTCAACCCGATCCGTTTCGCAGCGAAACTTCCGAGCACGGCCTCGCGCAGATTCGGGTCGAACACGCGGCCCGGCGGCACCGGCCGGAATTTTTTCCCCGGCGCGTACTCGACTTGTGTGAGCATCTCCAGCGCTGTGCCGACAAGACGGAAGCCGCGGTAGTTGTCGCCCACCGCGATGGGCACGGCCTGCGCCACGCGCGGGTCGTTTTTGATGTCGAGGTAGTCGGCGTTGGCGAGGTTGCCGGGAGAAGCTTCGAGATGGAAGACGCTGTTGAGCACCAGTTGAAGCTGCGCGCTGCGCGCGCCGAGCACGGCATCGAAACCGCCGGTGACGCCGGTGAAGGTCTTGTTGGATTCCTCCTTCACGGCCCAGACGGCCATGAGGAGTCCGCCCGCGAGCGCGATGCTCGCCGCCGTGACGCTGGTCGAGAGCGCGTGCTGGCGGAGGCTTTTGAGGACGATGCGGAGGAGGGTCATGGCGCGGCCTCCGGCTGGCAAAGCTCAAAGGAAGTTTCAAACTCCAAATTCCAGTGGGGCCGCATCACGCGACTCGGAACTTGAAACCTGGATCTCGGAGTTTCCCTGATCATTTGAGCTTTGAGTTTTGAGCTTCCGCGCCGGCGGCGCGGTTGATCTTCGCCAGCTCCTGCACCGATTCAAATTGCGCGAGCACCTCGCGATCGTGGCTGACCATCAGCAGCGCCGCGCCGCTCTCGCGGCAGGCCTCGCGGATGAGCTTGAGCGACTCGCGCGCGTTGGCGTGGTCGAGGTTGCCGGTGGGTTCATCGGCGAGGACGAGCTTCGGGCGGTTGGCGAGCGCACGGGCGACGGCGACGCGCTGTTGCTGGCCGGTGGAGAGTTGCCGTGGCTGGTGGTGCAGGCGGTGATCGAGACCGACACGTTTGAGCAGCGCGTTCGCGAACTCGCGGTCTTCGCCCGGCCCGAACGCCATGCCGAGCAGAACGTTTTCCAAAACCGTGTAGCCCTGGAGCAGATTAAAGGTCTGGAAGATGTAGCCGATGCTCGTCGCGCGCAGCCGGTCGCGCTGCGGTTCGGGGAGTGCGGACATCTCGCTGCCGTTGAGGCGGATGGCGCCGGCATCGGGCTTGAGGATGCCGGCGATCAAGTTGAGGAAGGTGGTCTTGCCCGAGCCGCTCTCGCCCGCGAGCACCACCTGCGCCTGTGCGTCGAGCGCGAACGCCGGAATGTCCACAACGACGTGCGTCGCCCCGTCGGGCGCAACGAACGACTTCTTGAGTTGCGAGACTTCCAGCAGCGGCATCGCGAGGAGTGAAGCTTCAACAGAAGGAAAAATCCAGCACGCGTCTGGCACGGCGGTGGCGCGCGAATTTTGGGTTGCGGGCGCCGCGCGCGCCGAACTAGCTTCGCCGCCACGCGAATGGACCAGAAAGTCCCCTACATCGACCTCGCCGCGCAGATCCGGCCGATCCGAAAAGAGATCGACGCCGCCATCGCCCAGGCCATCGACCGCTGCTCGTTTTGCCTTGGGCCGGACGTCGCGCAGTTCGAGCGCGACTTCGCGGCGTATTGCGGGGCGAAACATTGTATCGCGATGAACAGCGGCACTTCGGCGCTGCACATCGCCATGCTGCTGCTCGGTGTCAACCGCGACGATGAAGTCATCACCACGCCGTACACGTTTGCGGCGACGAGTTGGGGCATTTCCTACGTCGGCGCGCGGCCGGTGTATGTCGATATCGACGAGGCGACGTTCAACCTTGATCCCAGGCTCGTCGAGAGGGCGATCACGCCGCGGACCAAGGCCATCCTGCCGGTACACCTTTACGGGCATCCTTACGACATCGACGCGCTGCACGCCGTCGCGGCGAAGCATAACCTGCCGGTGGTCGAAGATGCGGCGCAGGCGCACGGAGCGACGTGGCGCGGAAAAATAATCGGCACGTTCGGCGTCCTCTCGTGCTTCAGCTTTTACCCGGCGAAGAACCTCGGCGCGTTCGGCGAGGGCGGCGCGGTGGTGACGAACGACGACGCGCTCGCGGCGCGGGCGCGGGCGCTGCGCGAGCACGGCTCAAGTGTGCGCTATCACCATGACGAGGTCGGGTTCAACTACCGCATGGAAGGGCTTCAGGGTGCGGTGCTCGGCGTGGAGTTGAAGCACCTGCCGGAATGGACGTTCGCACGACGCCGTCTCGCACACCGTTACCACGAACTTCTCGCGGGCACGCCACTGCGTTTGCCGTGCGAAGCCGTCAATGCGCGTAGCGCGTGGCACCTGTTCGTCATCCGCCACGAGCGCCGCGACGAACTCAAGCAGCACCTCGACGCGCACGGCATCGGCAATGCCATTCACTACCCGCTGCCGCTGCATCTCCAGAAGTGTTATGCGTCGCTGGGCTACAAGGCGGGCGACTTCCCGGTGGCCGAGCGCGCGTGCAAAGAAGTGCTGGCGCTGCCGTTCTTTCCCGCGATGACCGACGGGCAGCAACAGCGCGTGGCCGCCGTCATCGCGGACTTTTTCAAAAAGTGAGCGGGCGGCAAGTTCCCGCTTGCGCTGTGCGGATTCGTCTGTTTTCTTCTGCCACACAATTTTTTGCCGATGTCGCATTCGCAGTTCCGCCCGCCGCATTCACCGAACCACTACTCGCCGCGCAAGACGGTCAAACCGGTGAGCTTCATTTACCTGGCCCCCGACGCGCAACGCGTCTCCGTCATGGGCGACTTCAATGATTGGGACCCCGACGCGTTCCCGATGAAGCGCCACGTGGACGGCTCGTGGCAGGCGCAGGTGCCGCTGCCGCACGGCGCGCACCATTACCTGTTCGTCATCGACGGCCATCCGGTGCTCGACCCGCGCGCGCAAGGCAACGCGCGCAACGAGCAGGGCGGGAAGGTGTCGATGGTGTTGGTGAGTTGAAGGCGCACGTAAGGGGTAATGCGTAATTGCCAGTCGGCGCAAGCGTCGTTCCGGTTGCGGATGATTCCTTACTCGTTACGTTTCTTCTCCCGCTGTTCCTCGAAAAAATTCACCAGCAACGCGCGGCATTCGGGTTCGCGCACGGCGGTGGTGATCTGGCACTGGTGGTTGAGCGTCGGGAATTGGAGCAGGTTCAACGCGCTGCCGGCGGCCCCCGCCTTCGCATCGCTCGCGCCGAAGACCACGCGGCTGACCCGGCAGTGGACGATGGCGCCAGCGCACATCGGGCAGGGTTCCTTCGTCACGTAGAGCGTGCATTCGTTGAGCCGCCAGTCGCCGACCGCCTCCTCGGCCTGCGTGAGCGCGAGCATCTCGGCGTGGGCGGTGGCGTCGTGCAGCAGTTCGACCTGGTTGAAGGCGCGGGCGATGACGCGGCCGTCGCGCACGATCACGGCGCCGACGGGAACTTCCTCCGCCTCGTAAGCCTTGGCCGCCTGGCGCAACGCCTCGCCCATGAAGTAATGGTCGCTTTGCAGGTCGATGATCGGCTCGTCCATGGTCAGTCGCTGTTGCTCGATTCCTCCAGGAGCCACTCGTTGCGGCCGTCGGTATGGCAATGGCAATGCGCAGCGAAAAACCCGCGGCGATGTTTCCAGAACAGCGGCCAGATTTGTTCGCGATCGGTATCGGGCAGCGGGAGCGGGTCGAGCGCGGCGCGGCTGAAGAACTCGAAGCGGCCTTCGTCGATCGGCGGCGGCAGCGCGCGCAAACGCGGCTTCACTTCGAAGAGAAACATCAACCAATCTGCCTGGCCTTCGTAGCCGTGCTCGCTGACGAGGCCGCTCAGATGGAGGTCGGTGGGCTTTAGGCGCAGGCCAAGTTCCTCGGCGGCTTCGCGGCACGCGCAGGCGTACGGCGATTCACCATCGTCCTGATGCAGCTTGCCGCCGGGTGGACTCCACAGGCCGCGATTCGGTTCCTTCACGCGTTCGAGCAGGAGCACCGCATCGTGCTCATTGAAGCAATAGAGCAGCGTGGCAATTTTGTAGGGCAGCGGCACCGCCGGAGGAATAACGCAAAGGCGCGAAGGCGCAAAGCGCGAATGCGGGAGCGTTCCGGGCGACGTGGGATGCGGAGATTACCTTTGCAAGACGCCCTACTCCGTTGGCTGCGGAATGAAAATCTTCTGGCCGATCTTCATGGCTTCCGGCTTGAGCTTCGGGTTGGCCTTGAGGATCGCGGCCACCGTCACCTTCACGCCGGCCTTGCGGTAGTCGGCCACGATGCTCGAAAGCGTGTCACCGTCGCGGATGGAGTACTCGTAACCCTTTTCCGGGCCGGCGGCTGGTTCGGTGTTCAGCTTGGTCTCGGCCGCGGGCTTGGGTGGATGCGCGGCCGGCAGCTTCGCCAGCTTCTTGATTTCACCGAGGATGAGTTCCTTGTCGGCCTGCCGAAGCTTGTCGAGTTCGGCAACCTTTTCGGCGAGCGTGCGGAGTTCGTCGCGCGTGGTGTTGTTGTTCGCGTTACGCACGATCTCCTCGCGCAGCGATTTCAACTCCTCGGTCAGCATGGCAAACTTTTTTTGTTGCGCGGCCTGCGCGGCGATCAGTTCCTCGACAGCGGCGTTGAGGCGCTTGTAACGCTCCTCGGCGTCCTGCTGCGCGGCGACGGCGGCGGCACTGGTGGTGCTGTCCTGGGCGAAAAGAGGAAGGCCGGCGAGCAACGTAGCCCCGGCAAAAAACGCGATGAGTTTCTTCATGTGGCGAAAATAGGAACGCGCCGCCATCGGCGCAAGAGTCAAGCGGAGGAAGTTGTCAACCACGGATGGACACGGATGAACACGGACGGTTAACGTCCCGTTGTGACCATCCGCGAGGTGATCCAAAAGAGCGCCGGGTTTCTGGAGCGGCACGGTGTCGAGTCGCCACGGCTGCAAGCGGAACATCTGCTCGGGCACGTGTTGAAGCTGCCGCGGCTCAAGCTCTACCTGCAATTCGACCGCGTGTTGAGCGAGGCCGAACTCGCGCCGCTGCGGGAACTGGTCAAGCGCCGCGCGGGGCGTGAGCCGTTGCAGCACATCCTCGGCACGGCGAACTTTGGCGGGCTGGAGTTGAAGGTGAACCGCCACGTCCTCGTGCCCCGGCCGGAGACCGAGTTGCTGGCGGAGCGGGCGGAGGAGTTCCTTCGCGTATGTAGCAGCCGACGTAAAGAGGCTCCATCTTCCGCCGCGCAAGAAGTGAGCCTCGTCACGTCGGCTGCCACGGTGCTCGACCTCGGCACTGGTAGCGGCTGCCTGCCGATCTTTCTGGCGGGGAAACATCGCGAAGCACGCTTCGTTGCGGTGGACAGTTCACCCGAGGCATTGGCAGTAGCACGTGAGAACGCGGCGCGCCACGCGGTCGCCGACCGGATCGACTTCCTCTCCGGCGATCTGTTCAACCCGCTGCCGGCCGGTGCGCAGTTCGATCTCATCGTTTCCAACCCGCCGTACATTCCGACCGGTGAGATCGCGACCTTGCAGTCCGAAGTGCGCGACTTCGATCCGCACGCGGCGCTCGATGGCGGGGCGGACGGCTTGGATTTCTGCCGGCGGCTGGCCGTTGAGGCACCGCCGTTCCTCCGGGCGGACGGAAAGCTGATGGTTGAATTCGGCGACGGCCAGGCGGGTGCGTTAAAAAAGTTGTTCGAGGATCACATGTGGATTGTAGAGGCGGTTCTCGACGACTACAGTCGGCGCGCGAGAATCTTGATCGCGCGGCGGGCGTAGCGCTCGCGCCGGCACGCGAGCAGGTTTTCAAAAACATTCATGGACAGTCTGCTCATCAAAGGCGGCGTGCCTCTGCACGGCGAAGTCGAAATCTCCGGCGCCAAAAACGCCGTGCTGCCGATCATGGCGGCGACGTTGCTCACAGCCGAGAAGTGCGTCATCCGGCGCACGCCCGACCTCAGCGACGTGAAGTTCATGGGCAAGATCCTCGAGTCGCTCGGCGCGACCGTGAAATGGGACGGCGGCACGGTCACGGTGCAGGCCGCGAAGGTGAAGCCCTTCGGCGATTACGAACTGATCCGCAAGATGCGCGGGTCAGTGTGCATCCTCGGCCCGCTGCTCGGCCGGTTGCACAAGGCCACCGTGTCGATGCCCGGCGGTTGCGTCATTGGCGCGCGGCCGATTGACCTGCACCTCAAGGGCCTCAGGGCACTTGGCGCGAAGATCGAGATCAGCGCCGGCTACGTTCGCGTCAAGGCGGCCGCGCTGCTCGGCGGCATCGTCTTCCTCGGCGGCCGCCAGGGGCCGACGGTGCTCGGCACCGCGAACATCATGATGGCCGCGGTGCTCGCCGAAGGTGTCACGGTCATCGAGAGCGCCGCCTGCGAGCCGGAAGTGAAAGACCTCGCCAATTTCCTCAACGCAATGGGCGCGAAAATTCAGGGCGCCGGCAGCCCGACGATCACGGTCACCGGCGTGAAGGAGCTCCACGGCGCGCAGCACGAGGTCATTCCCGATCGCATCGAAGCCGCGACCTACGCCATCGCGGGCGCGGCAACGAAGGGCGAGGTGACGTTGAAGAACGTTCGCACCGATCACTTGCAGGCGATCATCGACAAGCTGCGCGAAGCGGGCGTGAAGGTCGAGCCGCGCGGCACCACGCTCACGGTCAAGCGCGGCAGCCGCCTCAAGCCGGTGGACATCACCACGCTGCCGTATCCGGGCTTTCCAACCGACGCGCAGGCGCAGATGATGGTGCTCATGGCATTGACGCCTGGCATCAGCATCATCACCGAGCGCATCTTCGAGGCGCGCTTCATGCACGTGCCGGAGTTGGGCCGGCTGGGCGCGGAGGTTTCCATCGAGGGCCCGAGCGCGATCATCAAGGGCGGCCGGCCATTGAGCGGGGCGCCGGTGATGGCGAGTGATCTGCGGGCGTCGGCGGCGTTGGTGATTGCCGGCCTGGTTGCGAAAGGCGCGACCCAGGTCAACCGCATCTATCACCTCGACCGCGGTTACGAGAAGATTGACGAGAAATTGCGCGCGCTCGGCGCGCGCGTCGAACGCATCCCCGGAGAATGACTGCCAAAATCATCGCAGTTCTCGCGCTCGTGGCTCTGGCCTACGGCGGTTACTACCTGTTCAACTACTACGGGGTGTTTGAGAAGAAGGAGACGGCCGAGCAGCAAGCCGCCGCCGCCGTGGCGAACGGAACACCGCTGCCGACCGACCCTAATGCGCCGGCTGAAGTTGTCCCCGGATTGCCCCAACGCCTGGAAACGTCGCTCAGGAACGCCTATGCCGGTGGCGCGACCAGCCTCGGAAAATGGCTCAAGACAAACCGCAACTACGTGGCCGACCCGCGACTCGCCTCCATTGAGCTTGATTACGCGGCGCTGCTGGCGCGCACCGACCCGGCGGCGGCGCGAAAAGTTTTCCTCGCGGTCAAGGCGCGCACGCCGCAGAACTCGCCGGTCAATGGGCGGGTGAAGAAGCTCGAAGCAGCGTATCAGTGAAGCTCGGTGTGAGGCGCCGGCGCGCGGCGGCCGGTTTTTGCTTGGACGCATGCGCGGGGCGACCTAACTTGCGGCAGCAAATCCACACAGCGAAAGGCGCAAACTTATGGACGTAGTTTTCACGTGTCCGAATTGCCGGCAGGAACTCGAAGCCGACGCGGCCGGGGCCGGCACCGAAATCAACTGCCCCGAATGTCGCTTCGCCCTCACCATCCCCGAGCCGACGCCGCAGAACATCAAGGTCATGCCCGCCGCCTCGCAGGCGGCCGCCGCGGAGGCGGACAAAAAAGAGCACCGCATCTCGCTGCCCAAGCCGGACAAGAAGGTGAAGGTCGAGATCAGCCGCCCCAAGCCCTCGCTCGAAGTGGCCGCCAAGGGGGTGGACAAAATGTTGCGCATCAAAACTTTTTTGCGGGAGGATTACGCGGCGCACGGGCCGGGAGCGTTCGACAAGGCGGTGTCGGATTTCCTCCAGTCGGTCGGCGATGGAAACATCCACGCGGTGATGCCGGTGCAGTACTCGCACGTTGATCCGGTGAGCAAGCAGACGCTCGAGGATTTTGGGGTGGTCGTTTACCACCGCGCGTGACGCGAGAGCGCGAGGCTGAGTCTTGCGACTCGGAGTCTTTGCATCTCGTAGCTTGCCTGTGGTCCGCATTTCTTGACGGCCCTTGCATCGTTGGGCTACGGTCGCCGGCATGTTCCGAATGCCGGTTCGCCTGTTCCTGATCGTGCTCGGCGTGGTGCTCTTTGCGCACCGCGCGCCGGCGCCGTTGATTTATCGACCTGGCGAGGGATGGATCTACGAACCGGTGGGCAAGGCCGGCAAGTGGCAGCGCGAACGCGCGAAGGACCAGCTCGACGTGGCGTTGGAGGCGTTCAACAAGCCGAACTACAGCGTCGCCAAAAGGGCCGCCAAGCGCGTCTCGGCCGTATGGCCGCAGTCGGATTACGCGCCGCAGGCGCTCTACATTCTGGGCCGCTGTTACGAGGCCGAGCGTTACGACGAGAAGGCGTTTTCCACCTACCGCACTCTGCTCCAAAAATATCCCAAGGTGTCGAACTACGAGGAGGTGTTGCAGCGCCAGTATCAAATCGCCAATCGCTTCCTGGCCGGTCAATGGTTCCGCCTGTGGGGCGTGGTTCCGTTCTTCCCGTCGATGGAAAAGACCGTGCAGATGTACAAGGAAGTGATCGCGCGCGGCCCGCACAGCCCGGTGGCGCCGATCGCGCAACTGTGCGTGGGCGCGGCCCACGAGAAACGCGACGATCTGCCGCTCGCCGCGGTGGCGTATGCGACGGCGGCCGACCGTTACTTCGACCAGAAAGGGATCGCGGCCGAGTCGCTGTACCGCGCCGGCCTCGCCTATCAAAAGCAGGCGCAGAAAGCCGAGTACGACCAGAGCATCGCCTCGCAGGCGATCTCGACGTTCACCGATTTCATCAGCCTTTATCCGAACGACCTGCGTGTGTCGCAGGCGACCAAGATCATCGGCGAGCTGAAGTTTGAACAGGCACGCGGCGCGCTGGATGTGGCGCAGTATTACGAGAAGAAAAAACGCCGCGACGGCGCGCTGGTGTATTACAACGAGGTGATCATCAAGGCGCCGAACTCGGACTACGCTGAACTGGCGCGCGAGCGCATCGCGGTGCTCAAGGCGCGCGGCGCGAGCACGCCGCCGCTCGCGCCTGCTCCCGAGCCTGCGCTGAAGGGCGCCAGCGGCGCGAAGTAACATGCCGCGCGCTTTGGCCCAGATTTCTCTCCTGGTCGTTCTCGCCGCCGCGGGCTGCGCCGGTTACCGCCTCGGCCCGTCCAATGGCGAAGCCGCGGGGAATCGTTCGGTGGAGGTAAGCTTTTTCCGCAACGACACGCCGCAGCCGCGGCTGGCGGAGGCGATCAACCACGCATTGCGCCGCGCGTTCCAGCAGGATGGCACCTATCGCCTTTCCACGCACGGCGATGGCGACATCGTCATCAGCGGCGTGCTCGTGAAATATGAGCGGCCGCCGCTGAGCTTCGAGCCCAAGGACACGCTCACGCCGCGCGATTACCGGATCAATCTCACCGCGAAGATCACCGCCACGGAACGGATCACCGGCCGCGTGCTGCTCGACCGCGAGGTCATCGGCACCACGGTGGTGCGGGCGCTGGCCGACCAGACGAGCACCGAGCGGCAGGCGTTGCCGTTGCTGGCCGACGATCTGGCGCGACGCGCAACGGGCTTGCTGGCGGACGGAAGCTTTTGACTCCGCGCGGCGCTCACCACAGGAAGGATTTCATTTCCGAAACCAACTGGTCGCCGCGCCAGAGCGTGGCGCGCCAGGCGACGACATCGCCGCATCTCTCAAAAAGTTCACCGCGCAGCGTGGGCATGATCCACGAGCCGCGCTTGACGGTTTCCACAATCACGATCGGATTGGCCGCGCCGGATTTCGTTCCGCGAATCTCGATGAACAGTTCGAGCGAGCCGTCGGCGCGGCCCACGCCCTTGCACTGAACGTCGAAGCGCACAGCGGAGCGTTGCTCCGGGTGCTTGCGCAGTTGCGCCTGATAGGCGTCGCGCTCGAACAGGCTGGGTGAAAGCGTGTGGCGGCCCTGCGTATCGAGATAGTGCGGGAGCACCTTGACGATGCGCGCGCTTTCCGCGGCGAAGGCGGAGGCGCCGGCAAGCAACGCACCCGCGACCAAAGCTGGGAGCCAGTTCACGGTGCAAGCTTAGGAAAGGAGCTGGCGGGTGACAACGCCATTCACCGATGCCGCAGCGTTTTGATCGTGCAAAACGGGCCGCGCATTGTCTATGTTCCGCTGATTCATGGCGTCCGACGCACAGAAGAAACCCGGCATGGTCGAGGAGTTCCTCGGCGAGTTCCGCCAGTTGTGGCCGCAGCTTCCGAACAAGGGACTCTTCTTCGGTCTGCTGGCGGCGTGGCTGGCACTGTTTCATTTTCTGGGCAACTCGACCTTCGGCTACTTCGACACGCCTTCGCTGCTGGAGTGGTTGGGGCGCGTTTACGGCCAGCCCAACTCGGAGGACAGCCACGGAATGCTGATTCCCCTGGCGGTGCTGGGCCTGTTCTGGTGGAAGCGGCGCGAATTGATGGCGCTGCCGCGCGCCGTCTGGTGGCCAGCGCTGTTGCTGCTGGCGCTGGCGCTGGCGTTGCACATTGCCGGCTATCTCATCCAGCAGCCCCGCGTGTCGGTGGTGGCGATGTTCGTGGGCATTTACAGCCTCATTGGACTGGTGTGGGGCCGGGCGTGGCTGATGGGTTCGTTTTTTCCGTTCGTGCTCTTCGTGTTCTGCGTGCCGGTCGCATCCCTGAGCGAACCCATCACGTTCCCGCTGCGTCTTCTCGTGGCGAAGATCTCGGTGGGCATTTCCAACAGCTTGCTGGGCATCGACGTCGTGCGCGACGGGACGCAGATCATGGATCTCAAGCGGACGTTCCAGTACGACGTGGCGCCCGCGTGCAGCGGCATCCGCAGCCTGGTCTCGCTGGTGGCGCTGACGACGATCTACGGCTTCCTCACCTTCCGGCCGTGGTGGAAGCGCGGGCTGATGGTCATCGTCGCCGCGCCGCTGGCGGTGTTGGGCAACGTGGTGCGCATCACCGGCGTGATCATCGCGGCAGAGGCGTTCGGCCACAGCGCCGGCGTGATGATCGAACAGAAGCTCGGTTTCCTGACCTTCGCGATTGCGCTGGTGGGAGTCTTCGTGCTGGGCCACCTGCTGCGTGATCGGAAGTCCGCGCCGGCGCCCGGCGTGATGTCCGCGGAGGTGAAACCCGTATGAACCGGCAAACAATTTTCATCGCGGCGGTGACGCTCGCGCTCATTGGCGGCGCGGCGGCGCTGTTGTTGCGTTTGAAAGCCTCGCAGAAACTCGGACGCCCCGGGGTGAAGATCGCGCAAGTGCCCGGCACCAACGCGTGGAAAGTCCAGTTGCCCGAAGAGGTGCTCGACTTCACCTCGCGCGAAATGGAAACGACCGCCGCCGAACTTGCAATCCTCCCCCGCGACACGACCTTCGGCAAACGTTTGTACCGCGCGGCAGACGGCTTCGAGGTGTTTGCCAACGTCGTGCTCATGGGCACCGACCGCACGAGCATCCACAAGCCGGAGTTCTGCCTGACCGGCCAGGGCTGGAAGATCGACGACCAGAAATTCGTGAGCGTACCGGTGGCGCGCCCGCGCCCGTATGATTTGCCGGTGCGGTTGTTCACGACCACGCGGCAGGTGAAGTCGCCGGACGGCCGCGTGACGAATTTGCGCGGGCTGTATCTGTTCTGGTTCGTGGCCGACGACGCGTTGACGGCGAGCCATTGGGAGCGGCAATGGAGCATGGGCCGCGAGTTGCTTAGGACAGGTACGTTGCAGCGGTGGGCGTACGTGGCGCTGCTGGCCGTTTGCGCGCCGGGGCGGGAAGAGCAGGCGCTGGAACGCATGAAGCAATTCATCGCTGCCGCGGTGCCGGAATTTCAACTCGCCGCCGGCCGGCCGGAAACCAAACCGGTCACCGCCCTTGAGCGTGAACAGGGAAAAAGATTGAACCCGCGTGCTGCCGACTCGTTTAATTGACACAGTGATCACCGGGCCGATGTTCCTCCGGCCTTGATCGCGCACACATGCTGCGACGCCAACAACAAATCCGGACGCAAGTCCACCAGATCGCGGACACCTGCGTTTTCGGCGTCGCTCTCTGGGTGGCGCATCGCTTGCGCGTGGCGACCGGCGACTTCGCGCTCTGGCCGCTGCTCGGCGGCTACGCGGACATCGAGGCGTTCTCCGAATTCATCTGGCTCTACTTCATCATTCTGCCTTTCTCGCCGTTGCTGCTGGATTGGTCGGGGTTCTATCGCCGGCCGCTGATCGCTTCGCGGAGACAGACCGCGTGGCCGCTGTTCAAGGCCTGTGCGGTGTCGGTGTTCGGCGTGATCCTGGTGATGTTCTTCCTCAAGATCATTCTGGCACGCTCGGTCATCGTGCTCTTCGGCGCGGTCAGCTTCGTGATGATGATGGTGAAGGAGGAGTTGATGCGGCGCTGGCTGCTCTCGAAGTACGGGCAGGAACAATTGCGCCACCGGGTGATCCTCGTCGGCACCAAGGAGGACACCGAGCGGCTGCGGCGTGATCTCGACTCGCAGGCGCCGCACGACCTGGAGATCATCGCCGAGGTGGACATCAACGAAAACCCCGCCACCGCGCTGGTCGAGTTGATGCACAAGCGATCCGCCACGGGCGTGATCCTCAGCGCGGCGCACACGTACTTCGGCCAGATCGAGCAGGCCATCGAGGTTTGCGAGCGCGAGGGTGTCGAGGTGTGGCTGTTCGCCGATTTCTTCAAGACGCAGGTGTCGCGCACCGTGCTCGATGAGTTTTACGGGCGGCCGATGCTCGTGTTCCGTAGCGCGCCCGAGGCCTCGTGGCAGCGCGTGGTGAAGGAGGTCCTGGATGTGATTGGATCGTTGCTCCTCCTGCTGATTCTTTGCACCGTGATCCCGATCATCCCGTTGGCGGCACTGCTCATCAAGCTCACCTCGCCCGGGCCGATACTCTTCAAACAGCAACGCAGCGGCTTGCACGGCCGGCCCTTCACGATGCTCAAGTTCCGCACCATGGTCAGCAACGCGGAGCAGTTGAAAGTCGAACTGGAGGCGCTCAACGAAATGAGCGGCCCGGTCTTCAAGGTCACCAACGATCCACGCGTGACCGCCCTCGGCCGGTTCCTGCGGCGCTACTCGATCGACGAATTGCCGCAGCTCTTCAATGTCGTGCGCGGTGAGATGAGCCTGGTCGGCCCGCGGCCCCTGCCGGTGCAGGAGGTCGAGCGCTTCGACGATCCGTCGGACCGGCGGCGACTGAGCGTCAAGCCGGGGCTGACCTGTTTGTGGCAGGTCAGCGGCCGCAACGAAGTGAGCAGCTTCAAGGAATGGGTCCGGCTCGACCTCGAATACATCGACCGGTGGTCGTTGTGGCTTGACTTGAAAATCCTGCTGCGGACGATTCCCGCCGTGTTTTCCGGCACTGGCGCGAAATGAAGAGTGATCACGGGCACGCGCTCGACCGGCTGATTCCGCGCCCTCATGGCAACGACCGTCGTTCCCGCGCTTCCTGAATTTCCATGGCCACACAACGCACCAACACCCGTCGCAAGCGCCAGCCCGTCTCGGTCGTCACCGGCGGCGCGGGCTTCCTTGGCTCGCACTTGATCGACCTGCTGCTCGCCCGCAGGCACAAGGTCATCGGCATCGACAATTGTGTCACCGGCAGCGCCGACAACCTTGCGCATCTGGCGGGCAACCGAAATTTCCGGTTCATCCAGCAGGACGTGACCGAGTTCCTGTCGCTCGATGGCCCGGTGGATTACATCTGGCACTTCGCCTCGCCGGCGAGTCCGATTGATTACCTCGAACTGCCGATCCAGACGTTGAAGGTTGGTTCGCTCGGCACGCACAAGGCGCTCGGCCTCGCGAGGCACAAGGGCGCGCGTTTCCTGCTCGCGTCCACCTCCGAGGTCTACGGCGACCCGC
>DATDFH010000030.1:0-10853 GCA_036522715.1 Verrucomicrobiia bacterium | reverse complement strand
GCTCCACGCCGTCGGCATGTTCGCGCCCGATCCCTTCATCTACCTGCGCGTCGCTGGCAAGCCGATCATCGTGGTGAGCGACATGGAGATCGACCGCGCGCGCCGGCAGGCTGCGCATTGCCGTGTGCTGGCACTCGCGCGTTACACGCGGCGGCTCCGCAAGAAAGGCGCGAAGAAGACCAGCTTCGCCGGCGTTATCCACCTCTTGCTCCGCGAACGGCGACTGAAGAAAATCCTCGTCCCGTCCGATTTCCCGCACGGACTTGCGAGGCAGCTCCGCGATCTCGGCGTCAAGGTCAGGGCGAAGGACGGCGCCTTCTTCCCCGAGCGTGAGCGCAAGACCGCTGATGAGATCAAGAAGATCAGCGCCGCCCTGATGATGGCCGAGGTGGGACTGGCCGAGGGAATCCAGGTGCTCAAGAATTCCCGCATCGGGCGCGACCGCCGGCTGATGTATCATGGCGTGCCGCTGACCTCGGAAAAGTTGCAGGCAGTGATCAACATCGCGATCATCCAGGCGGGCGGGATTGCCAATCACACCATCGTCGCCGGTGGCCGGCAGGCGTGCGACCCGCACGAGCGCGGGCACGGCGTGCTCCGCGCCCACGAGCCGATCATCATCGACATTTTTCCGCGCTCGCAACGCACCGGCTACTTCGGCGACATCACGCGCACTGTCGTCAAAGGCCGCGCCATCGAGCCGGTGCGCAGGCTCTACCACACCGTCCTGCACGGACAGGAGATCGCCTTCAGGCAGCTTCGCGCAGGCGCCAAGGGCGCCGACGTTCACGCGAAGGTTCAGGAGTATTTCAAATCGCAGGGCTACAAGACCGGTCGCAAGCAGGGACGGATGCAGGGCTTCTTCCACGGAACCGGCCACGGTCTCGGCCTGGAAATCCACGAGGCGCCGCGCGTGAGCGCCACCACCGATGATGTGCTTGTCGCCGGCAACGTGGTGACGGTCGAGCCGGGGCTTTATTACGCGGGCATCGGCGGCGTGCGCCTGGAGGACGTGGCGCTCATCACCCACAACGGCGCGCGCAACCTGACCAAGTTTGAAAAGGTGCTCGAAGTTTGAGGAGCGTCGTCGCCTCACATCGGGCTTACAAATCTTCTCCCCAATTCCTGCCACCGAAGGGTTGCTCTTTTTGGATTTGAAGGTATTTATCTGACGCAATTGAACGCGCCCCCGGCGGTGGGAAATGAAAACTGAAATCAAACAACGATGAAATTCCTGCAAATCAGCAAACGCGTCACGCTCTTCCTGCTGGTCAACTTTCTGGTTCTGACGACCCTTACGCTGATCCTCAAGCTGTTTGGGCTGGAGCGCTTTTTCCGTCCGGGTCAATACGAGACGCTTGCCGTGTTCTGCCTCGCATGGGGCATGGCGGGTGCGTTGATCTCGCTTGCTATCTCCCGGTGGGTGGCCAAATGGGCGATGGGTGTGCAGGTCATCGACGTAAACACGGACGATCCCGTGGAACGCGAGGTGTTGACGATGGTCCATGCGCTCGCGCAGCGGGCGCAGTTGCCCAAGATGCCGCAGGTCGGCATCTACGCGTCCGAGGAGGTCAACGCCTTCGCCACCGGGCCGAGCAAGTCGCGCTCACTCGTCGCCGTGTCCAGCGGGTTGCTGCACAACATGGAACGTCCCGAAGTCCAAGGCGTGCTCGCCCACGAAGTTTCGCACATCGCGAATGGCGACATGGTCACGATGACGCTTATTCAGGGCGTCGTTAATGCGTTCGCAATGTTCCTGGCAAGGATACTCGCTTTCGTCGTTTCGCAGGCGATGCGCTCCCGGGACGACGACAGTCGCGGTGGTGGCTACTTCGTGAACTACCTTCTCGTCATGGTTTTTGAATGGGTGTTCCTGCTGCTCGGTTCACTCGTGACAGCATGGTTCTCGCGCCAGCGCGAGTTCCGCGCGGACGCCGGCGGCCGGATTCTCGCTGGCAAGGAACAGATGATCGGCGCGCTGCGCGCGTTGCAACGCATTCACGAGGCTCCACACGTTGAAGAGGCGCGCGGTGCATCGCTCCAGATGCTGAAGATTTCCGGCAAACAGGGCGGACTGCTGGCGCTCTTCGCTTCGCACCCGCCGCTGGAGGTGCGCATTGCCGCGCTGGAGAAGCTGCCGTAAGTGGGTCGCAATTTGTCGTGAACGCCGCGGGCAACCCTCGCGGCGTTTTTGTTTTCAGCGTTGTTTGCCGTCGCGAATCTTTCTACCGTCCGGCCCGTGCTGCAGCGACGCCAACGTGCTTACCGAGGCCCATCCGGCTGCGCGTTGGTCTTTGTCGCGCTCTTGAGCTGCGTCGGCACGCCGGTTATCGCCGCGCAAAAAGTTGTCATCATTACGCCCCATCAAGAGTCCATCCGCGAGGAGTTCGGCACGGGCTTCGCACGCTGGCACAAGGCGAAGTTCAACGAAGATGCCGCGGTCGAATGGCGCGAGATGGGCGGCACCTCCGACGCGCTGCGTTTCGTGCAATCCGAGTTCGCGCGCAAACCTGACGGCATCGGCATCGACATATTTTTTGGCGGCGGCCCGGAACCATGCCTGTTGCTCGCCGACAAAAAGCTCGCGCAACCGTGCGCTGTGTCGCCCGAAGTGCTCGACGCCATTCCGCGGCTGTGCAACGGCACGGAGCTTTACGACCGCGAGCACCGGTGGTTCGGCGCGGTATTGTCGAGCTTCGGCATCTTGCAGAGCACGCAGCTTGAGCGGCGGCTCGGCCTCCCATTCCTCTCGCGCTGGGAGCAACTGGCCGATCCGCGCGTGGCCGGCTGGGTTGGCGCCGGCGACCCGCGCAACAGCGGCACGATGAACAACATGTTCGAGGCCTTTCTCCAGGCTTATGGCTGGGAGCGCGGCTGGCAGTTGCTCCACGCCATCGGCGGCAACGTGCGCAAGTTCGACCGCGTCTCCTCGTCCACCGCCAAGGACGTGACGCTCGGTGAAACGATTTATGCGTTTGCCATCGACTTCTATGCCTTCACGCAGATTGCCGTCGCCGGCCGGACGAACCTCACCTTCAAACTTCCCGAAGACTTCGCCGCGATCAGCGTGGACGGCATCGTCATGCTCAAGGGCGCGCCCGATGCCGAGACGGCGCGACGTTTCGTCGAGTTCGTTCTGTCGGAGGACGGTCAACGCCTGTGGTTCCTGCCCAAGGGCCATCCCGAGGGGCCGCGCAAGTTCTCCATCGAGCGCATGGCGCTGCGGCCGCACTTCTACGCGCGCTACAAAGGGATCAGCAACATCGAATACTCCCCATTCGATCTGAAGCAGTCCTTCACCTACGATGCCCGTCTTTCGCGCGAGCGCCGCGAAATCTTTTCCGCCCTGTTCGGCGCGCTGATCGTGGACACGCACACGGAATTGAAGTCTGCCTGGCGCACCGTCATTGCTCGCGGCGACACCGCCACGGACAGGACCGAACTGGGCCGGGTCCCGCTCACCGAGAAGGAGGCGCTCGAAGTCGCGAAGACCGCTTGGAAGGAGCCGGCCTTCCGTAACCGGAAAAAGATCGAATGGCAGACGTGGGCGCAGGAAAAGTATCGCGCGCTGGCCAGGCAGGCTCAATCGAGTTCCAAGGCCGGCGGGCGAACTCGAAATTCGGACGTCGCACTTCGCATCCCAAACTCCCCCTGATGCGCGTTTCCATCCGCAACCTGACGAAACGCTTCGGTGCCGTCACGGCGCTGAAGAGCATCTCGCTCGAGATTGGCGACCAGGAATTGTTCTTCCTGCTCGGCCCGTCGGGTTGCGGCAAGACGACATTGCTGCGGACGATCGCGGGCTTCTACCAACCGGACGAAGGCGACCTGCTCTTTGGCGAACGCTCGATGTGCGGCGTGCCTGCCCACCAGCGCAACGCGGGCATGGTGTTTCAAAACTACGCGCTCTGGCCGCACATGAGCGTCGAGCAAAATGTCGCTTACGGCCTCGATGTACGCGGCGTGAAGGGAGCGGAGAAGCGCGACCGGGTGCGCGAGGCGCTGGGCATCGTGCAGATGGAGCCGTATGCCGCGCGCACGCCCAACCAGCTCTCCGGCGGCCAGCAGCAGCGCGTTGCGCTCGCCCGCGCACTCGTCATCCGGCCCGATGTGCTGCTTCTCGATGAGCCGCTCTCGAACCTCGACGCCAAACTCCGCCTCGAAATGCGGGAGGAAATCCGCCGCATCCACGACCGGCTCAAGATCACCACCATCTACGTCACCCACGACCAGAAGGAGGCGCTCTCGCTCGCCGACCGGATGGCTGTATTGCACGACGGCATCGTCGAACAGGTCGCCGGTGCGCGTGACGTGTATCGCGCGCCCGCCAATCGTTTCGTCGCTGATTTCATTGGCGAAACCAACTGGCTGGCCGGCGAGGTTGCGTTCGCCTCTGCCGGCGGTTTGGTGGCGCGAACTGACGCCGGCTCCTTCCACTCCCTGACGGACGGGACGGCGTTCAAGGCCGGCCAGAAGGTTTGGGTCGGCTTCCGCCCCGAGGCCGTGCGCATCGGAACGGAAGAGCACAACCATTTCGCCACCACGATCAGCCACGTGAGTTACCTCGGCGAGATCGAGCAATACGAACTGGCGCTTGCCACGAACGGGCGCATCAAGGCCTTCGAGCAAAATCCGCTTGCGATCCGGCCCATCGGCGAGAAGCTCACCGTGCACGTCCGTCCGCGTGACGTGCTGGTGTTGGCTGCGGACCAAATGAACGCACCGTGGCCAACGTCTGAGAAACCAGTCACAGTCACCTGACCCATGGCCGAGAAAAAGAACAACCGCAAGCTGGCACCGCGCGTGCCGTTCGGCCGTTTCGCCCGCGGCCCGACGAATGCGAAGCTGGTCAAGCTTTCGCCGGCGAAAGCATCGGCGAAGTCCGGTGCCCCCGTTGCCGATCAACCGCCCTCGGTCCGCGCGCGGGATCGTGAAGCCTACGACGCGGATTCGGCGATCAAACTTTATTACCGCGAGATCGGCCAGGTCGCGTTGCTCAAGCCGCCCGAGGAGGTCGAACTCGCCGCGCGCATCAAGAAGGGCGACAAGAAGGCGCGCGAGCACATGATCAAGGCGAACCTCCGCCTCGTCGTGAAGATCGCGCACGACTACGAGGGCCTTGGCCTGCCGCTGCTTGATCTCATCAGTGAGGGTAACATCGGTTTGATGAAGGCCGTGGAGCGCTTCGATCCGAAGAAGGGCGGCAAGCTCTCGACCTACGCCGCGTGGTGGATCAAGCAGTCCATCAAGCGCGGCCTCGCCAACCAGTCCAAGACCATCCGCCTGCCAGTGCATTTGGTGGACAAGATTTCGCGGATGCGCCGCGTGGCGATGCGGATGCAGGAGGAATTCGGCCGCGAACCGACCGACGAGGAACTGGGCGAGGAACTCGGGATGACGCCGTCACGCGTCGCGCAATTGCGCACCGCGGCCATCCGGCCCGCGTCGCTCGATGCGCCCGTTGGCGACGATGACAGCAGCACATTTGGCGAAATCGTCCAGGACGAGAACGCCGTGTCGCCCTACCGCGAACTCGAAGGCAAGACCGTCACCGCCATGTTGCGCGAGATGGTCAAGCGGCTCGACGAGCGCGAAGCCGCGATTCTCCGCGAGCGTTTCGGCCTCGACGGTCAGGACGAGCGCACGCTTGAGGAAGTGGGCGCCGAGTTCGGCGTCACCCGCGAGCGCATACGGCAGCTTCAAAACGTCGCCCTGCGCAAGCTGCGGAAAATGATTGAGAAGCTCGAACGTGTCCAAAAATAATCCGCGCCGATTTTTGCCATGAGCCATCACCGCGTCACCGCCGAAGAAATTTCCACCGCTATCCGCGATGTGCCGGACTTTCCCAAGCAGGGCATCCTCTTCAAGGACATCACTCCGCTGCTGGCCGACGCGCGGCTGTTCAATGGCACAATTGATCTGCTGGCCAATCGCTTCAAACCCGGCGCGGTGGACGCCGTCGTGGGCATCGACGCGCGCGGATTCATCTTCGCCGCCGGCGTGGCGCTCAAGCTCAATGCCGGATTCATCCCCGTGCGCAAGAAAGGCAAGCTGCCCTACGTCACCCACGAGGAAAGCTACGATCTCGAATACGGCTCCAACACCATCGCGATCCACATCGACGCCGTGAAGCCCGGCGCGCGCGTGTTGCTCGTGGACGACCTGCTGGCCACCGGTGGGACGGCAGCGGCCGCTGCGAAACTGCTCCGCAAGATCGGCGCGGAGATTCTGGAGGTCACCTTCCTCATCGAACTCGGCTTCCTCAAAGGCCGTGCGAAGCTCAAGGACTTTCCGGTGCGGTCGCTCGTCGTCTATTGAGCGCCGCGCCTGGCTGACGTGGGCTGAACTGTCGCATGAACTGGCTGCAATCCCTCGACGGGGCCGCGTTCCGCTTCATCAACTCGTCTCTCGCCAACGGCGTGTGCGACTGGCTCATGCCCTTCTTCGCAGGCGGGCGATGGTTCTACGTGGTGCTCGCTGTCATCGCCGCCTTGCTGTGCTGGAAGGGCGGCGTACGGGGGCGATTGTTTGTGTTGATGGCATTCCTAGCGTTCGTACTCGCGGATGTCGTGCTCTGCGGCCCGGTCAAACACGCGATCGGCCGGCCGCGTCCGTTCAACACGATCACCGACGCGCGCGTGCTCGTTGGGCGCGGTGTCAGCGGCAGCATGCCGTCGTCGCACGCGGCGAACTGGGGCGCGCTCGCGATGGTGGCGTTGATCTACTATGGCCGGCGCGCGCGGTTCATGGTGCCGCTGGCGGCTCTGGTGGCGTTCAGCCGCGTGTACGTTGGCGTGCATTATCCAAGCGACGTGCTCGTTGGCGCGATCCTCGGCGCGGGTGCCGGTGCGAGCGCCGTGCTGTTGGTGAACTGGGCGTGGCAGACACTCGGCCGGAGTTGGTTTCCGAATCTGTGGACACGTCTGCCGTCGCTCGCCCGGCCGGAGCTGCGTGCGCCGTGAATTGCTCAACCATGCCCGCGCTGGAATTCCGCATCCCGGTTTCGGATTACGATCTGGCGGCGACACTCGCCTCGGGCCAGGCATTTCGCTGGCGGCACGTCGATGGCGGGTGGGAAGGCGTCGTTGCCGGGTGCTGGGTGCGACTCATACCGGAGCCGGACACAGTGAAGGTGCAATTCGCGGAACCGTGCGACGACACGCGCTGGCTGACACACTATCTCCAGAGCGACATTGATCTCGCCGCCGTGACCGCAACCTTTCCCGATGATGAACCGATGCGCGCCGCCGTGGCCGCGTGTCGCGGCCTGCGGTTGTTGCGACAGGAACCGTGGGAATGCCTCGCGTCGTTCATCCTCTCGTCCACGAAACAGATCGTGCAAATCCAGCAGATCGTCGCGCTCGTGTGCGAACGCTTCGGTGAACCGGTTGCGGTGCCGCCGGGACACGCGTCGGAGTTCGCGTTCCCCACCGCCGGCCGGCTGGCGGTGTGCAGCGAAGCCGGATTGCGCGCCTGCAAGATGGGCTTTCGCGCACCGTATCTGCACGAGACCGCGGCGATGGTTGCGCGCGGCGAGGTGGACTTGGCGCGGTTGGGCGCACTCGACTGCGACGCGGCCCGCGCGGAGCTGATGAAGCTGCCTGGCGTCGGCCGCAAGATCGCCGATTGCGTGCTGCTGTTCGCCTACGGATTCCAGCCGGCGTTCCCCATCGACGTTTGGGTGATGAAGGCGCTGCGCCAACTTTATTTTCCGCGCCGCCGCGTCAGCCCCAAGCGACTGCTGCTCTTCACCGCCACGCACTTTGGTCCGAACGCTGGCTTTGCGCAGCAATATCTGTTTCACTCAATACGTCTGCGCGCCGGGAGAACGGTTGCTACGGCCGCCGCAGCCGAAAACCATGCAAAGTCTTGAAGTGCTTTTTTCGCCCGCCGAGTTCGAGTCGCTCAAACACCGCGACCTGGGCAACTCGCTCTGTGTCGTGTTTGACGTGTTGCGCGCCACTACGACGATCCTGACGGCGCTCAACAGCGGCGCCGAGGCAGTTATCTCCGTCACCGGCATCACGGAAGCGCTGGCGTGGCGGGCACGGCGGCCGGACGTGCTGCTCGCGGGTGAGCGCCACGGGTTGCGCATCACCGCGCGGCTCACGGGCGGAGTGGACTTCGACCTCGGCAACTCGCCGCGCGAATTCACGCCGGAGCGCGTGCAGGGCCGGACGATCGTGACGACCACGACGAACGGCACGCGGGCGTTGCGCGCCGTGCTCAAGGCGCACCGCGTTTTGGTCGGCGGCTTCGTGAACCTGTCCGCCGTGGCCGCACTCGTGGCGCAGTCCGATGCCGACGAAGTGATCGTGGTGTGCAGTGGCACGGGCGAGGAGGCGGCGTTCGAGGACACGCTGGCGGCGGGCGCGTTGTGCGATCTGGTCTGGCCGCGCGATGAGATCACGACCATTGCCGACTCGGCGCAGGTGGCGCGGGAGCTTTTCTTGCGTCACTCCACGAATCTGACGGACGCGATGACGCTCGCACGCAACGGCCGGACTCTCCTCGCGATTCCATCGCTCGCGGCTGATGTGCCGTTTTGCGTGCAGCGCGACACGCTCGGTTTCGTTGCAGAGTTGTGTCGGGATGGGAGCGTGCGACGGATTGCCGGAGAGGCGCCGTCCCTATTGGAAAAGTAGAGCGGCGATCGTTTTCCAGATCAGCCGGAAGGCGCTGGCGAACTCCTGTGGATGCTCGGCGAGCCACCGCGTGACGTGCGCAGCCGCAAACCATTCGCCGCGCTCAATCTCCTCGGGATGCAACTCGAACGGGCCTTCGGTCTCGTGCCGGAAAACCCAGACGAACTCCTGATCGGTTTCCCGGCAGGCGGCGATCTTGAAGAGCCGCGCAGGCGCCGTCGTGATGACCACGCCGAGTTCCTCGCGCAGTTCGCGCACGGCGCAGGCGTCGTAGTCCTCGCCGCTGTCGAGGTGGCCCGAGGCGGAAGAATCCCACGCGCCGGGGTGCATGTCCTTTTTCATGGAGCGCTTTTGGAGGAACACCTCGCCGCGACGATTGAACACCAGCACGTGGACTGCGCGATGCAGCAAGCCGAGCCGGTGGACCTCGCCGCGCGTGCGCTGGCCAATCACTTCGTCGCGCTCGTTGACGATGTCGAAAATTTCGTCCTGCCGTTGGGCGCTCATGCGGAGGTTGAATGGGCAGTCAACATCCGGGTCAACTCGACAAAGTTTTCGAGGGAGACGGTTTCGGCGCGGGCCTGCGGCGAGATCTTCAACGTGGTGAAGGCGGCTTCGAGCCGTTCGCCGGGCCAGTCGGTGCGGAGCAGCTTGAGCATCATCTTGCGGCGTTGCGAGAAGGCGCGCTTGACGATGCGCGTGAACGAGCCGTGCAGTTCGCGGGGCAAAAGCGGCTCCGGGCGGCGCAAGAGCGTCAGGCAAGCGGACACGACATCCGGCGCGGGGAAAAAACATTCCGGGGAAATCTTGAACATGCCGGCGGGTGCAAAGGTGAGTTGCACCAGGAGCGTCAGCACGCCGAAATCGTCGTCGCCCGCAGTGGCGGCGAGACGTTGGGCGACTTCGAGTTGAAGCGTGACGGTCATCCGCTCCGGCGGGTGTTCGGCTTGCGCGAGTTCGACCAGAACCGGCGACGCGACGGAGTAGGGGAGGTTGGCGACGAGCTTCCAGCCGCCCCAGTCGCGCTGCTGGTGGCGAACAAATGCGAGTGCGTCCTTGTGCCGCACTTCGAGCTTCGGATTGCCGGAGAAATTCTGGCGGAGAATCTCGACGAAGCGTTCGTCCAACTCGAGCGCGAGCACGTGCGCGGCTCTGTCGAGCAACAATTCGGTGAGCGGCCCGAGGCCGGGGCCGATCTCGAGCACGCGATCGGATGCGGAAAGTTCCGCCGCCTCGACGATGCGGCGGAGTTGGTTGACGTCGTGGAGAAAGTTCTGACCGAGTGACTTCGTCAGTTGAATGCCGTGCGCCGTCAGGATTTCCCGCATCTGCGTGAGTGTCATTGCGGTTCGGTCAGTGCCGCGAGCGCGAAGGCGATGGCCATGGCGGCGGTTCGTAATTGGTCTTCGCTGATGGTCAGTGGCGGCGTGAGGCTGATGACGTTTGAGTGCGGGCCTTCGGGCAGGAAGATGGTGTGATAGCGCAGCATCCGCTTCACCGCGGCGAGAACGAGGTCCGTGGCCGGCGAGCCGTCGGCGAGGCGCACTTCGACGCCGACCATCAGGCCAAGGCCGCGGACGCCGATGTGAAGCGGCAAATCCAATTTCGTCAGGTGGCGCAGGTTCTCGATCAAGCGCTTGCCGAGCCGTGCGCTTCGCTCGGGAAGTCTGAGGTGTCGCAATTCGGCAATCTGCGCCAGCGCCATCGCGCAGCCTACCGGATGGCCGAGGAAGGTGCTGGTGTGAATGGCTTCGCCGGTGGACGCGGGCCACGCGGCATCCATGAGATCGGCGCGCCCAACGCACGCGGAGAGCGGGAAGCCGCCGGTCAACGCTTTGCCGAGGCAGATGAGATCGGGTGTGACGCCGCTGTGCTCGCACGCAAACCATAGGCCCGTGCGGCCGAAGCCGGTGTAAATCTCATCTGCGATCAACAGCGTGCCGTGGCGGTCACAAAGCCGACGCAACAGGCGGAGGAACGCGGGTGGGGGAACGCGGATGCCCGCGCGGCCTTGAACGGGTTCCACGAGGATGGCACCGGTCTTCTTCTTCCGGAGAATGGCGGTGAGTTGTTTCTCCAACGCGGGCAGGTCGTTCTTCGCCTCGGGAAATGGAACGAATGTCGCGAACTCGGCGAGCTGGCGGCGGAATGGCTCGCGGAAATGCGCGCGATGAGTGGCGTTGAGCGCGCCGTAGCCGGTGCCGTGAT
>DATDFH010000029.1:0-15866 GCA_036522715.1 Verrucomicrobiia bacterium | reverse complement strand
ATTGGATTTCAGGACTGTTGGACGGCGGCCGGTAAAACGGCGTGCCGACGATCCCGTTCTTCATCTACTACTCGATGTTTGGCTTCCAGCGCGTCGGCGACCAGATCTGGCTCGCGGGCGATTCGCGAACGAAAGGTTTCCTGCTTGGCGCGACCGCCGGCCGCACGACGCTCAACGGCGAGGGTCTTCAACATCAGGACGGCCACTCCCTCCTGCACGCGAGCACCGTGCCGAATCTGCTCGCGTACGATCCGGCGTTTGCGTACGAGATCGCGGTCATCGTGCAGGACGGCCTCAAGCGCATGTATGCCGACGGCGAGGAAATTTTTTATTACCTCACGCTTTACAACGAAAACTACGAGATGCCCGCGATGCCCGCTGGCGCCGAGGACGGCATCCTCAAGGGCCTCTATAAATTCCGTGCCGGTGCAGAAGGCTTGAAGCACAAAGCGCAGGTCATCAGCAGCGGGCCGATTCTGCTGCAAGCGTTGCGCGCGCAATCGATCCTCGCAGAACAATTTGGCGTGAGCGCCGACGTGTGGAGCGCGACGAGTTTCAAACGCCTGCGCAACGATGCCTTGAACTGCCAGCGTTGGAACATGCTTCATCCGACCGAGCCGCCGAAGAAGTCGTATGTCGAAACCGCGCTCGCCGACCAAGCGGGGCCGTTCATCGCCGTGAGCGACCACATGAAGATTGTGGCCGACCAGATCGCGCCGTGGGTTCCCGGCGGATTGTTTACGCTTGGCACCGATGGCTTTGGCCGCAGCGACACACGGCCGACACTCCGGCGCTTCTTCGAGATCGACGCCGAATGCACCGTCGTCGGTGTGCTTTACGCGCTCGCTCGCAAAGGTGCGCTGCCCATGACCGAAGTCGCGCGCGCGATCAAAGACCTGGGCGTGAACCCGGAGAAAGTTTTTCCGGTGTTGGCGGTGTAACGGTCTCAGGCCGCAATGAAACAGATTTATGGACGTAAGACTTCCAAGCCTCGGTGAAGGCGCCGATTCGGGCGTCGTGGTGAGCCTCCTCGTCAACGAGGGCGATACGGTCGAACAAGGCCAAACGATCCTCGAACTGGAAAACGAAAAGGCCGTCGCGCCAATCCCATCGACCGCCGCCGGCCGCGTGACCAAGATCCACGTCAAGGCCGGTGACCGCATTTCGGTCGGCGCGCGGCTGCTGACGATTGGCGAGTCTGTGGGAGCCGCCGCACCCGCGCCGGCTCCTGCAGCCAAGCCTGTCGCGCCGGCACCTGTCGCTGCGACACCGCAGCCGATGACCGCTCCGGTCGCCGTCGCTGCGCCGGAACCGGTGTTGAGCGTCGAGCCGCCGCCCGCTTCGCCCGGCGTCCGCAAGATCGCGCAAGACCTCGGCATCGATCTTCGCCGCGTTCGCGGCAGCCAGCCCGGCGGTCGCGTGGTGATGGAAGACTTGCGCGCATACGTGCAGTCGCTCGTTGCGACGGCGTCCGCACCGAAGGCTGCTGCGCCGACCGCCACCGTAGTTGCGGCATCCGCGGCCGAGCGAATTGATTTCTCCCAGTGGGGTCCGGTCACGAAGAAGCCGCTCACGCAATTGCGCAAGGTGATCGCCCGCCGCATGAGCGAAAGCTGGCGCGCCGTCCCGCGCGTAACGCAATTCGACGAAGCGGACATCACGGCCCTGATGGAGTTGCGGAAGAAATACGCCGACGCCTACAAGGCCAAGGGCGCGAACCTCACCGTCACCTGTTTCACGTTGAGGGCCGTCGTCGCCGCGCTCAAGAAACACCCGATCTTCAACTCCAGCCTCGATGAGGCAGCGCAGGAAGTCGTGCTCAAGGATTACCTCCACATCGGCATGGCGGTGGACACGGAGGGCGGCTTGATCGTTCCGGTCATTCGCGACGTGGACAAGAAGAGCCTCTTCGATCTCGCGAAGGAACTCGGCACACTGGCCGAACGCACCCGCGAGCGCAAAGTCACCGCCGACGAAATGAAAGGCGGCACCTTCACCATCTCGAATCAGGGCGCCATCGGCGGCGCGCACTTTACGCCGATTGTGAACTTGCCCGAAGTCGCCATCCTCGGCCTCGGCAAAGGCGCGCTGAAGCCGTCTGTGGTCAGCGGCAAGATCGAGCCGCGCCTCCTGCTGCCGCTGACGCTTTCCTACGATCACCGTGTGATTGATGGCGGCACGGCCGCGCGATTCACAGTCGATCTCGTGAACGCGTTGGTGAACTTCCCTGAAGCGGAAGTGAAGCTGTGTGCACGCGGATGAATCGCCAATCGCAAATCGCCGATGGCCAATCCGCCTTGCGACTGTAAATCGTAAATCGTAAATCACAAATCTCCCCCCATGGACCCCATCAAAACAGAAGTCGTGGTGCTCGGCGGCGGCCCCGGCGGATACGCGGCGGCGTTTTACGCGGCCGACCTCGGCAAGCAGGTCATTCTCGTCGAACAGGAGAAGAACCTCGGCGGCGTCTGCCTCAACCGCGGGTGCATCCCGTCGAAGGCGCTCATTCACGCCACCAAGCTGATCGTCGAGGCGCGCCACGCGGTGAACCACGGCCTCACGTTCGCGCCGCCGCAGATTGATCTCGCCAAGATGCGCGCGTGGAAGGAGTCGATTCTCGCCAAGCTCGGCGGCGGCATCACGGGCCTCGCGAAGGCGCGCGGCGTGCAGGTCATCACCGGCCGCGGCCATTTCGAGAACGGCCAGACGCTCCGTGTCGAAACCAGCGAGGGCCAGAAGTTCATCAACTACGAAACCGCGATCATCGCCGTCGGCTCGAAGTCCGCGATGCCGAAGGCATTCGACCTCGGTAATCCGCGCGTGATGACTTCGCGCGAGGCGCTGCAATTGGAGGACATTCCCGAGACGCTGCTGATCGTCGGCGCGGGTTACATCGGCATGGAGTTGGGAACCGTCTATGCCGCGCTCGGCAGCAAGATCACTGTCGTCGAGGCGCTCGACACGATGCTCGCCGGCGCGGATGCCGACCTCGTGCGCCCGGTGCAGAAGGCGGCGGAGAAGGCATTCAAGGAAATCCGCTTCAAGGCGAAGGTGCAGAAGATGTCCACCGCCGGAAAGCAGATCAAAGTCACGATGGAATTCAACGGCCAGGTGTTGGAGGAACTTTACGACCGCGTGCTCGTCTCCGTGGGCCGCGTTCCGAACAGCGAGAACCTCGGCCTCGAAAACACCAAGGTGCAGCTCGACGAAAAGGGATTCATCAAGGTCAACGACCGCCAGCAGACCGCCGAGCCGGGCATCTACGCCATCGGCGACATCGCGGGCGGCGTGTTGCTCGCGCACAAGGCCTCGCGCGAGGCGCGCGTCGCTGTCGAGAACATCGTCGGCGATTCGACCGGGTTCCGCGAATACATCATCCCCGCCATCGTGTTCACCGAACCCGAAGTCGCTTGGTGCGGCCTCACCGAAGCCGAGGCGAAGGCCAAAGGCATCGAAGTGAAAGTGGTCCGCTTCCCGTGGGGTGCGTCCGGCCGCGCGCTGACATTCGACAAGACCGACGGCTTGACCAAACTCATCGTCGATCCGAAGACCGAACGCATCCTCGGCGTCGGCCTCTGCGGACACGGCGCGGGTGAATTGATCGGCGAAGGCGTGGTGGCCGTCGAGATGGGCGCGACCGCAAAGGACCTCTCGCTCTGCGTCCACCCCCACCCGACGCTCTCCGAGACGATCATGGAGGCAGCGGAGATTTTCTATGGTCATGCGACGCACTTCGCTCCACCCAAGCGCGCGGCGCACTGAGATGCACCGCTTTGCCGAGTTGACATCCTTTTGCAAAGCCACGTTTGTTCTTCGTGTGAAGCTAATGCGTTTGATCGGAATCCTTCTTTCGGTCGCGCTGTTCGTGACATTGAATTGCGCCGCGGCAGTGCCGAAGCCCAACATTCTCCTGATTGTCGCCGATGATCTCGGTTACGGCGAACTCGGCTGCCAGGGCAACCCGGAGATTCCCACGCCGCACATCGACTCGCTCGCGAAGAACGGAGTCCGCTTCACGCAAGGTTACGTCACCGCGTCGTTCTGCGCGCCATCGCGGGCGGCGTTGCTAACGGGACGCTATCAGCAGCGTTTCGGCTACGAGTCGAACGTCATCGGCAAGGAGAACCGCGATCCCAAGACCGGCCTCGCGCTCACCGAGAAAACGATGGCCGACCATCTCAAGGCCGCCGGCTACGTCACCGGCATGGTCGGCAAGTGGCACCTTGGCGGCACCGAGAGATTCCACCCGCAACGCCGCGGCTTCGACGAGTTCTTCGGCTTTCTGCACGAGGGCCATTTCTTCGCGCCGACGGGCGCCGAGGGTGTGAAGTCTTTCCTGCGCACCAACGGCGTGCCCGCCGGCCAGACCTCGACCACCGGCAACGTCACGTGGTCCAATCACACCGACGGTAACGAACCGCCGTACGACGCCGACAATCCGCTCCTGCGCGGCTCCAACGTCGTCACCGAAACGTCCTATCTCACCGAGGCGTTCACGCGCGAGGCGGTCGGATTCATCGAGCGGCACAAAGGCCAGCCGTGGTTTCTCTACCTGCCCTACAACGCGGTGCACAGCCCGATGCAGGCCACCACACGCGACCTCGCGCGGTTCACCGCCATCACCAACGAGCACCGCCGCATGTTCGCCGCGATGCTCGCCTCGCTCGACGACGGCGTGGGCGCACTGCTCGCCGCGTTGCGCGCGCAGGGCATCGAGGACAATACGCTCATCATTTTCCTCAGCGACAACGGCGGGCCGACGCAGGAACTCACATCGAGCAACCAGCCGCTGCGTGGCGGCAAAGGCACCGTGTTCGAGGGCGGTTTGCGCATCCCGTTCCTCATGCAATGGAAATCCAAGCTCCCGCAAGGCGTCGTGTCCGATCTCGTGGTGAGTTCACTCGACATCCTTCCCACCGCGCTCGCCGCCGCGGGCGAACGTCCGGCCGCCAATGTGACGCTCGATGGTGTGAGTCTGCTCGACTGGTTTCCACGAACCGCCCGGAGCGTGCCCCATGAAACGCTTTTCTGGCGGATGCCGCAACAAGCCGCCGTGCGCCGGGGCGATTGGAAAATCCTTCGCGAACGTAACGCCACCGTCTGGCAACTCTTCGACCTCCGCCACGACCCCGGCGAAAAGGAGGACCTCGCCGGCCGCCGCCCTGAGATTGTGGCTGACCTTGGCGCGGCCTATGAAGCCTGGGCCGCGCAAGTGACGCCGCCCGCGACGACCGCGGTTCCATCCAAACCCACGACGCCCGCGCCGAAAACTCCCACTCCGCCGGCTCGCACGCCCGGGCCTCCGACCAAGAAGCTATGAACGCGACGGTCCCGTGAAATAATTTGAGAGACGCTCTCCCTCACCCCGGCCCTCTCCCCAAGGAGAGGGAGAATCCTTCACCGTCGCGCTCGAAAAACCCGCAACTGGATTTGCCGGACGGTCATTCGCAACAGCAGAAACGCTCGCTGGCTGTTCCCTCTCCCCGGGGGAGAGGGTCAGGGTGAGGGCGGGCCACAACACCATCTGGAAAGGCGGCGATTGCCTTGCGCGCCGCTGAACCGCTACGGTGCGCCACACTCGCATGATACCCATTCGCCTTTTGTTCACGCTCGTGCTCCTGTTCGTCTTTGCCGCCAACACGCTGGCGGTGGCGGATGACGCGACGGTTTATCTCGGCACCTACTCGCGCGGGAAGAGCAAGGGCATCTACGTCTCGCGTCTCGATCTAAAGTCGGGCGCGCTGGGCGCGCCGGAACTGGCTGCGGAATCGGAGAACCCGTCGTTCCTCGCGTTGCACCCCAGCGGACGTTTCCTCTACGCCGCGAACGAAATCTCCGCGTTCAATGGCGAGAAAGCCGGCTCCGTCAGCGCCTTCGCCATCGACCCGGCGACGCACAAATTGAAGCTGCTCAATCGCCAATCCTCGCGCGGCACCGGTCCGTGTCACCTCGTCCTGGACGCGGCGGGCAAGAATGTGCTCGTCGCCAACTACGGCGGCGGCAGCGTCACCGTGATGCCGCTGCACGCGGACGGATCGCTCGACACCGCGAGTTCGTTCATCCAGCACAGCGGCTCCAGCGTGGACCCGAAACGCCAGCAGGCGCCCCACGCGCACTCGATCAACCTCGATGCCGCCAGCCGTTTCGCCTTCGTCCCCGACCTCGGCCTCGACAAGGTGATGATCTACCGCTTCGACGGGAAGGAGGGCGCCCTCGCGCCGAACGATCCGCCCTTCGCCACGGTGAAACCCGGCTCCGGTCCGCGCCATTTCACTTTCAGCCCCGACTCCCGCCACGCCTGGGTCATCAACGAAATGTTCTCGACCATCACGGCGTTCGACTACGACGCCCGCCACGGCGCGCTCAAGGAAGAGCAGACCGTGTCCACGCTGCCCGCCGGCTTCAGCGGCAACAATTCGACCGCCCACGTCGCGGTGCATCCGTCGGGAAAGTTCGTCTATGGCTCCAACCGCGGCCACGACAGCATCGCCGTCTTCGCGGTGGATGCGGCCACTGGCCGCCTCAGACTCATTGCGCACACACCAACGCAGGGCAAGGTTCCGCGCAGCTTCGGCATCGATCCCACCGGCCGCTTCCTCATCGTCGCCAATCAGAACACCGACAACGTCGTCGTCTTCCGCATCGATGAAAAAACCGGCGCGCTGACGCCCACCGGCCAATCCATCGAGGTCGGCTCGCCCGTGTGTGTGAAGTTTTTGGTTGCGAAATAGGCCGTTCTCCAAGGGACTGCGTCCGACGTCCGATTCACGGCGAACAGTCTCCACCTGGCCACGGACAGTCTCCAAGTCGTCGCGTCCGGTCGCCAAATCATTGCGGACAGGTAACAAGCGGTGACGACCGGTCTTCATTTCATGGCGGACGGTCTCCAAATGATCGCGAACAGCCTTTAACTCCTAGGGGACAGTCTTCAAATGACCATGCACCGTTCCCGTCACAACACGGAAGTTTCCCAAGACTCCGCGCGCGGTCTTCAATTCATCGTGACGAGAATCTTGATCACACTGAGCAGAGACCACCAGAAAGCGTGATGGCTGTTCGTCGATGTCGCTTGCGGAAGTTGGATTGTGTTCTTGACTCGCACGCAAACTGCATTCAAATTGAATGCGTTATCCACTGAAAAATGCGCACGACAGGCGATCAAAACAAAGACGGTGCCTTACCCGGCGCATCTCGTGGATGTGGAAGAAACAACAAAACTGCAGAAAAACAGGAGTCACGCATGGCAAAAAATCATTCAACAGCTCAAAAAACCCAACATAGCGAGCAGGCCACTTCACGAACGACAATCAGCCTCAACCGACCTATCATGAACGAAGTAGAGCAAATCAGGGCCGCCACTGGAACACCTACGAAAACGGAAGTTATCGAAGCAGCCATCGCACTGCTCAAGACCTGCGTGTTCGAGCGGAGCAGTGGCCGTCTAGTCATGACGTTCAGTCCCGACTCTTGCGATCGCCGCATTTTGGTCTTGCCGATCTTGGAGCGCGTCCCGTCCACCTTCGGCATCGAACCCGCGCGGGCCGGCGAGGCTGCGCCGGACGACAAGGAGAAGTTTGCGAATCCCAAGGCGCAGCGCATGGTGCATCTAGCGGTGCCCGCAGGCTTCGTGGGGCAATCGCTCTAAGTCCAATCCTGAATCAGATCATTCACCCAACGCAACTCTGCAAGCCCCAAATCGAAACCAGTGTTCCTCAACCGTCCGAACGTCCAAAAACTCGATGAAAGAAAACTTGGTGCAATTCAGAGTGTACGATCGCCGGAATAGCGCCACGACCGTCGTCGTGCTCCCCGGCCTAATCATCAGCACGCCCGTGTACAAGGCCCAGCGCATCCGCAAGAGGCCGTCTTTGAAAGCGGCGAGCTTCAACCATGAACAACGAACGCGATTGTCGAGCAGCTGAGAAGTAATCGGCTTCGCCTTCGAACCGAAGACTGATTTCGAGGCGTCGAAGCCGTCTTGCTCACAACATCGTTTCACTATTAAAAACTTATGAACAATCGCGATCCTGCTTGACGGAACGCCCGAGCCGAAGAGCTACGAACTCTTCCGCTCCGGCACCGTCTCGAAGAATTAAAACAGCCCGATCGAGAAGGCCAGATGATGCTTGTACCATTCACCCATCCCGGATTGTGGAACGCGGTAGACGCTGTACTCAATGGCGTCGAAGTTTTCATCGGCTTGGCCTCCGCCTGTTGGGTACTACGAATCAATCCACGGCGGCCGCTTCCTATTTCGACGGGGTGGGCCTATCTCTTCGCGACCGGCATCGCCATCAGCCTGCTTGTCTGGCTCTTAATCCTTGGTCTGGATAACGCGCGTGCTCCGCCGTTTGAGCACCTTCGCCGCCACAATCAACGCGGCCGTCGAGAGTAATGCCCTGCCAGTGCCCAAGCTCTCTTCGTGAGATTTTGGGAACCCTTGGCGTGATCACAGATTCCGCCTGCAGCAACTGAAACCACCGAACATAATGATGACTTAAATAAAAATCGCCAAGTGAAGGCTCTACGAAAGCCTGAAACTCACTTGGCGACCAAGTTTCATCCAGCCCGATCGAGGACCGTATGACACCTGTAAACTTTCTGCTGCTGGCTACCGTGCCGTTCACGCCGTTCGGCGTGCTGGTCGGAGCCATTCTGTTGCTAATCCCGGCAACTGGCACATACTGCTGGTGCCGCGACATTGAGCCTAACTTCGTCATCCGCATTGACAGCGGCCCGCTTTTTCTCTTGACGCTGTTCGTCGAACTGACGGTGCTACTGCTTGGATTCTACTGGAGCTGAGAACTGTCGCAGCCCAGCAGCTTATACTGACACCATCCGGCTACCCGCCGTTCAGGTTGGGTTGCGAACGTTCGCTCGTACCTACGCCAAGCATGAACGGTCATTCGCCGCGATTGCCTTCATGCTCGAACGCGGGGCCAACTCTCAGCCGCGTGTACCGATGCTTATTGCCAATGAACTGTCACCACACACAGAGTACCCAGCTTTCACAGAGCACGGCTCCGAACCTACCGGGAAGCCCAAGTACTGAAGGTGGTAGAATCAACGTTTCAGTGAACAACACTCTCGTACGCCGCCGCGATTGCAATCTATTTCACTCAACTCAGAGCGAATCCTAGTCGTTTCTGGACACGGTTGGGTGCGATCGGGTGCCAACACGCTGTCCAATCGGTATTACATTCGCCCATGAATTCGCTTGATAGCATCGCCGAAGATGTCTAGCCTGATTCTTATGCCAATGCCCAAACGGAAGCCCGGGAGCATTCCCAAGAAGAACGACAAGCGTACCGCCCGCAAAGTGCAGACCGATACGTTGGAAAACTCCGACTCCCCTGAGCATTCGTACGGGGACCTTGAGCGGCTGTCAGGCGTACTTCACGCGTTACGAGCTGGCGAGTCACCAAAGACCATCAAGAGCAAATTCCAGCTCGGCAGGAAAGGGCTAGTTCCGGCGATTCAAAGGGCATTCCGTATCGGGCTTGCAGACGTCGCCCCCGCACCGCGTTCATACCTCTACGACGACTTGCGGAACACATTCAATAAGACCGTCTTCGAGGTTGTTACCGCGAAGCACGAATTTGATCGAATTGCAGCCACGCATTTACTGAAATGGCTCCGGGACGCCTACCACAAAATCCCGTCCGGGATCTCACAGGACGAGTTGAGTTCAATTCAATGCCCATGCCTCGCCGTGGGAGGAGGAAAATCTGTTTGGGGAGTGTCTGAACAACTCGTGACGGTGTTGCGTTCAGAGCATTACTCGGAATATCAGGAGTGGCTCAAGTCCACACCGCTTTTTGTCGTGAACGCAACTGCGGGCGGCAGACCTTGGGAACCACATCTCGAGGCGTCGCATCTCGCGTGCCGATTCAGCCACGCACTCGGGAAGCGTGCGGGTGTCTATTCGGTTTCAACATTGTGCGGTGCTGCGGAAAAGGAACTTATCGAAAAGGCGTACAAGAATGCCATCATGGTGGTATCAGGAGTTGGCGAGGTGCACGATGCGTACTGCATAAAGGCCTTGATCGAAACAGGCATTCTTGGGCGCGAGCGCTTGAACGGGGTCGTCGGCGAGTTTCTTTACCACCCATTTGATGCGAGCGGCTCCCCTGTCCTTAGTGACATCTCACCGCCAGGAGGATTCGATGTGAAGGAACCCGCTAGCGAGTCGGCGCGAACAGAGCCACAGAGCAGCCCCTTGCTGGCCTCCCTCTTCCGGTTCGCCAGCGTTCGGGGCCGTCCCGCTCCCAACCCCTTTCGACCGGGTTGGTCCAGGACGGTCGTAGCGATCGTGAATTGTGAAGGAGCCAATTTAGAGGGAAAGGCGCGTAGTCTTCTCTGTCTGTTGAGGCATGGCTTCCTGACGCATGTTTGCATACCGTTGAACTTGGCGACGTTGGTCAACAAGATGGTGGTTGGTGCCACGCCGTCCTAGCGTCAATTTAGTAGCGTCCGACGTTGAGTGGTCAAAACCGGACAGTTCGACGCTGAAGCGTGCGGATTCGCCCCGGTTGCAGGAGCGCACTACGATTTCAAGCGATCCGGGTGATCGAAATCTTCGGCACGTAACGCTTCCAGACGACGGCGGTCTTCGATCGGCAGTTCGCCCAGGAGCTTTTCGCGTTCCGCGCGCTATTGCGCCAGCAACCCCTCGATTTTCACGCGCTGCGCCGTTGGAATCCGCACATCGGCCGCATCAGAATGCCATCATTCTAGACGGCAAAGACACGAAAGGCCACATTCGGGACACTTCCACCTATTCCGAGGCATCCGCAAGGCAGCTTTCCGTTTGGCATCGGGTCTGCGTGTCCGTGTTCAACGCCGCGACTTGATAGGCTTCGCGTGAAGCCGGGCGCGGTGGCAGAAAATTGAAATATGGATCACGAAAAGTAAATCCTCACGCCTATGCGCACCACCGACCAAAACCGCGTCAATATGCTGAACTCGACGCTTCAAACCGTCCAAGATCCCAAACACGTCGAGGCTTGGAAAGACCATGTCGCCTACGGCGAAGGTGTGGACGCGCTGACCGAGGCGCTGGGCGCCATCGAGTGGCAGAACCAGGTTGCGCAGGGCAATCCCGGCGCGAGCGATTTGAAGGAGCAGGCCCGCGCGGCGCTCAACAAGTGCGCGAGCGAGGTCATCGGCGCGGTGCGCGCGTATGCGGCCAAGAACGCCGACCCGGAACTGGCCGCGAAGGTGGATTACTCGGACTCGGATGTCACCGCCGGCAAGGCGAACGAGGTAGTGGCGCGCTGCAAGGCGATCCACGCCGCTGCGACGGAGAATCTCGATGCGCTGGGCAAGTACGGGATCACCAATGCCAAGCTCGCCACGTTCAAGAAGAGCATCGACGCCTTTAACAAGCTCAAGTCGGCGCCCCGTCAGGGTCGTGCGACGAAGAGCGCGGCGGCGCAGTTGTTGCCGCAACTGGTGCGTTCGGCCGTGGCCATCCTGCGCGATCAGCTTGACGGGCTGATGATCCAGTTCAAGGAAGCCAGCCCGAACTTTTACGAGGAATACTTCGCCGCGCGCACCGTGGTCGATAATCGCGGTAGCCGTGCGAGCAAGGCGGACGCGACAGCGCCCGTGGTCAAGACGCCGTAGGGCTGGCACCTGATTCATTCGATTCGGCGCACAGAGGCTTTCACTCTGCGCGCCGAATTATTTTGTTGCGGAGGGAACGTGATCCTCGAATGCTGAATGCGTTCCCTGCGTCACAAAATCAATTGCTGCCATGAAGACTCAAAACCTTTCCCGTCGCCAGTTTCTCCGTTCGAGCGCCGTTGCCGCCAGCGCGCCGTTCATTTTGCCGTCGCACATCTGGGCGGCGAAAACCAAGCCCAATGACCGGCTTACGCTCGGGTTCATCGGCATGGGCAAACAGGCCCGCGGTCTGCTCGGCGGTTTCCTTGGAAAAAAGGAATGCCAGGCCGTCGCGGTGTGCGACGTGGACACGACGCGACGCAACGCGGGCAAGAAGCAGGTCGAGGATTATTACGCGAAGCAGAGGGAGTCGGACCATAAGGGCTGCGCGACCTACGTCGATTTCCGCGAGTTGATCGGGCGCAAAGACATCGACGCGGTGGTGATCGCCACGCCCGATCACTGGCACGCGATCATCAGCATCACGGCGGCGAACGCGGGCAAGGATATCTATTGCGAGAAGCCGATGAGCGAGTCCATCCACGAGGCGCGCGCGATGGTCAACGCGGTGCGCAAGAACAAGCGCGTGTTCCAGACCGGCTCGATGCAGCGTTCGTCGCGCGAGTTCCGGGTCGCGTGCGAGTTGGTCCGCAACGGCGTCCTCGGCAAAATCCAGACCGTCGAAGTGGGCGTGGGCGGACCGGGCGTGCCGTGCGACCTGCCTGAGGAGGCGATGGAGCCTGGCCTCGACTGGAACATGTGGCTCGGCCCGGCGCCGTTGCGTGGCTACAACTCGATTCTCAGTCCGCGCGGCGTGCACGATCATTTTCCTGTGTGGCGCAAGTATCGCGAATACGGTGGCGGCATGGTCACCGATTGGGGCGCGCACCATTTCGACATCGCGCAATGGGGCCTGGGCATGGACGAATCCGGCCCGGCGGAAATCACGCCGCCCGCGGATTGGAAGACGGCGGAGAAGGGCGCCCGACTCCGCTACGCGAAGGGAGTCGAGGTCACGCACATCGGCGAGAACGGCGTCACGTTCCACGGTGCCGACGGCACGCTCTATGTCAACCGCGGCAAGTTCGCGCTGACTCTTGGCGGGAAGCAGATCGCGAAGGCTGTCAGCAAAGAGGATAAGCCATCGCTCACGCAACAACTCGATGCGGTGGAGAAGGAGTTCCCGGTGAAGACGCAGCTTTACCGCAGCACGGACCACAAGGCCGACTGGATCGAGTGCATCCACAGCCGCAAGAAGCCGATCGCGGATGTCGAGGTAGGCGCGCGCACGGTGACGACGTGCCATCTGGTCAACCTCGCCTACTATCACGGGCAGCCCTTGAAGTGGGATGCGAAGCACGAGAAGTTTGCCAGCGGCGCTGGCAACGCGGCGTGGCTCGACATCGCGCATCGCGATCCGTGGAAGCTGCCGACGTGACGCTTCGAGACGTCCCTTTAGTGTGGTAGGAGCCGAGGTGACGAGGCTCTACTCCTTCCCTTTTGGCGGTCAGCGTTCCGATTTGAAGTGAGCCTCCTTACGTCGGCTCCTAGCTTCGACAATCGGCTTGTGAGCGCACGGCGCGCGCCTACAGTCATTCGGACACATGGCCGCCGCACCCGCCACGCTGACGCTGCACGACGCCGGACGCATCCCCGCGCCGGGGGATAACTGCGCCATCGCCATACGCCGGCTTGAAGCGGACACGACGATTGAGCACGACGAACACGAATTCATCCTCACGCACACGGTGCTCGAAGGGCATCGCTTCGTCGTCGCGCCCATCACGACGGGCGCAGCGCTGACGTCATGGGGATTGCCGTTCGGGCGGGCGCTGCGAGTGATGGAGCCGGGTGATTACGTCTGCAACGGGACGATGATCGAAGCGTTGAAGTCGCGGCACGTGGACTTCGCTTTGCCGACGGCGCCGAACTTTGAGGATTACTTTCAACCCTACGTGCTTGATGAACGAACATTCCGCCCAGCGGACCAAGTGCCTCTCTACGAGGAGCCGCGCACGTTCCTTGGCTACTCGCGTGACGGCAAACGCGGCGCGGGCACACGCAATTACGTCGTCATTCTCGGCACCAGTTCGCTTACGGGCAGTTTCGTACGCGTGCTCGCCAGCAAGTTCAGGGACGCGGCGAAAGAGTCTTCCAACGTGGATGGCGTCGTGCCCATCGCGCACACCGAGGGCGGCGAATCGGCCACGCCCAACAACCTCGAACTCACGTTGCGAACGCTCGCCGGCTTCCTGGTGAACCCGAACGTCGGCGCAGTGCTCGCGGTGGATTACGGCACCGAGCCAGTGAACAACGACGCGCTGCGCGATTGGATGCGCGCACACGACTACTCGCTCGACGCGGTGCCACACCGGTTCTTCCGGCTGGGAAAGGATTTTTCGGCGAACGTTGCGCAAGGGGAGCAGTTCGTGCGCGAGTTGGTGGGGCAGGCGAACGTCACCGCGCGCACAACGCAGCCGATGCGTCATTTGAAGATCGGCCTCCAGTGCGGCGGCTCGGATGCCTTCAGTGGCGTGTCTGGCAATCCGCTTGCGGGCATCATCACGCGCGAAGTTGTCCGTCACGGCGGTGCGGCGAACCTCGCAGAGACGGATGAGTTGCACGGCGCGGAGTCGTACGTGCTGGCGAAGGTGCGCGACCTCGACACGGCGCAGAGGTTCTTGCGCACGCTCGATGAGTTCGAGGAACGCCTGGGCTGGCATGGCGTCACCGGGCAGACAAATCCGAGCGGCGGAAATATTTTTCGCGGCCTCTACAACATCGCCATCAAGTCCATCGGCGCCGCGCGCAAGAAGGACCCGGCGGTGCGGGTTGATTACGTGATCGGCTACGGCGAACCGATGCACGGGCCAGGGTTCTGTTTCATGGACAGCCCTGGCAACGACCTCGAAAGCATTGCTGGCCAGGTGGCGGCGGGCTGCAACCTCATCGTGTTCACCACCGGGAACGGCTCGATCACCAATCATCCGTTCGTTCCGACCATCAAGGTGATGACCAACACGGGGCGGTTCAACCTGCTAAGCCGCGACATGGATTTCAACGCGGGCCGGTACCTGGACGGCGAAGCCATGGAGACGCTGGGTGCGGAGGCGTTCGACTACACGGTACGCGTTGCCTCCGGCAAGCGTAGCGTCGGCGAAAGGGCAGGGCACTCGCAGGTGCAACTCTGGCGCGAGTGGCGGCAGACATCGGCGAAGGCGCTCCCGCAGTTGTCGAATCGCCCGAAGCCATGCGGTGAGCCGGTGAAGCTAAAGCCGGTCGTAGATCTCGGAGGGACGAGTTACGCGAGTCCCAAGAATCTGCTTTTGAAGTTGGAGACTTGCGTAGCTCGTCCCTCCGAAGGGCAGCGCGTTCGACTGATCATCCCGACGAGCCTGTGCGCGGGGCAGGTGGGGAAAACGATTGCCGATCAACTCAACCGGCGCGGGGACGGCGCGCACTACGTCGCGTTGCCGCACACCGAGGGTTGCGGCGTTTCGGGCGAGACGATTGAGATTCTGGAGCAGACCATCGCCGGTTACGCCGTGCATCCGCTCGCGGAGCGCACTCTGTTGCTCGAACACGGCTGCGAGAAGACGCACAACGATGCCATCCGCAATTTCCTCACAGCGCAGGGAATCGATTACTCGCGCATGGGTTTCGCCAGTATCCAACTTGACGGTGGAATCGAGAAGGTCACGGACAAGGTAGTGAAGTGGTTTGAGAGCGGGGCAGGGGACGAGGAGCAGGGAGGCAGGGGGGAAAGGGAGAAAGGGAGAAAGGGAGTATGCGTCGGCATGACGGCGTGCGGAGAGCCGGAGGAGAAAGTGGCGGGGGCGTTCGCGGTTCTCGCTGGCGCGGTGGTGAATGGGGGCGGCACGGTGGTCGTTCCGCAAAATTCTCCACTGCTCAAGTCGCGTGCATTCACCGAGCGGTTCTTCGACAAAATGCCCGCGCCGACGCTCGCGTACGGTGGCATCGCGCGGACGGCGGGCTTCCACGTGATGGAGGTGGCGGGCGGGCATGTCGTCGAGGCGCTCACGGGTTTGGGCGCGGCGGGCGTGGAGGTGCTGCTGGTTTATGTCGACGACCTGCCGGCGCAGGCACATCCACTCGTGCCGACGGTGCAGGTGAGTTGTTTGCGCACAGCCTCAGAAGTGGATTTGGTGCTCGACCAGCGGGACGCGGCGGCGGCGGCG
>DATDFH010000028.1:0-10005 GCA_036522715.1 Verrucomicrobiia bacterium | reverse complement strand
CCATGCTGAAGACTGATTCGGTGACGATGAACGCACGGGACTTTTCATTCCGCGTTTTGTCCGCCCATTTCAGAATGCGTTCCAAGTCATCGAGGTCATTGTGTTTGAAGACGCGCAACTTCGCGCCGGACAGACGCGCCGCATCCACGATCGAGGCGTGAACGAGCTTGTCCACCACGATGATGTCGTCCCTGCCCAGCAGGGCGGTGATGGTGCCGAGCGCGGTGGCGTAGCCGGTGGAGAATGTGAGCGCGGCCTCGGTGCCCTTCCACGCGGCGAGCGCTTCTTCAAGTTCGTGATGCGGCGCGAGGGAGCCACAGATGAGCCGCGAGGCACCAGATCCGGCGCCGAATTTCTCCACGGCCTTGATCGCGGCTTCCTTGAGCGCTGGATGATTCGCGAGGCCGAGGTAGTCGTTGGAGGAAAAGTTGAGCAACGGCCCGCTGGAAATTTCGATCAACCGGCCTTGCGGCGAATCCACCCGGCGCAGTTTGCGCGACAAGCCGGCTTCCGCCAGCGCGTCAAGTCGCGCCATCAACTCGGTGTCGAACGGGTTGAGCTTCTTTCGCGTCATTCGCGTGTTTCGCGGGCTAGCACCATCGCGCGATCCGGCTGTCGAGTTGAAACAACTGGCCGGAGATGTTCTGCGTGGCCGCGAGGAACGCCACGAAGCGCGCGACTTCCTCGACGGTGCTGATGCGACCCAGCGCATTCTCGCGTGAGATCGCGCTCAACTGTTCCGGGGTGAGTTCCGCGGTCATGGTCGTGGCGAGCACGCCGGGGAGGATGGCATTGACGCGCACGTTGCGCGAGCCAACTTCCTTCGCGAGCGATTCAGTCAGCCCGATCAAGCCGGCCTTCGCTGCGGCATAGCTTGCCTGCCCGGAGCGGCCCACCCGGGCCACGAAACTCGCCACGTTGACGATGTGTCCGTCGCGCTGCTTCATCATCGGTCGCAGCACAGCCTGCGAGCAGAGGAAGGCGCCCTTGAGATTCACGTCGAACACGCGGTCCCACGCGGCTTCGTCAAGCTGCGCGAGCAAATGATCCCCGGTCACGCCGGCGTTGTTGATGAGCGCATCGATCCGGCCCCAGTGCTTCAACACTTCCGAGACGGCGGCTGCGGCTTGGGCTGCGTCGGTCACGTCGAGCGCGAGGCGCAGCACGCCCTCGTCTGCGTCCGCGAGGGTTCGCTGGTGAATCCCGGCGGCGACGCGCCAGCCGGAACGGGTGAACTCCGCCACGAGCGCGCATCCCAATCCACCCGCCGCGCCGGTGATCAACACGACCTTGTTGGCGTCCGCGCTCACTGTTTCGGCGGGACTGCCCACTGCCCGTCGATCATGGAGGCCGCGACGGCGCCTTGGTGAAAGACGACGGCCTCGACCGCATCCTTCGTCGCAGAGCCCAGCGGGACGGCGATCAGGTCGGCCAGCGCCTCGGGCGAAAGCTCTCCCAGCTCACCGGCCCGGCCGAGCGCGTGTGCACCAGCCATCGTCGCGAGGCGGAGCAATTTCACGGGCGCAGGGGTGTTGTCCGCAGCCGCCATCGCCTGCATTTCGGCGAACATGCTCAACGTCGGCACGCGCCCGTGATCCTTGAGCATGCTGGCGAGGCTGTCGGTGCCCAGGCAGATGTTCACGCCCGCATCGGTGAGCGCCTGACGCGGAAAGGGTTGATGGCCGAAGTACGCGTGACTGCGTGGACAGTGAACGACACTCACGCGGTGCCTGCCCAACTGCGAGGCGTCGAGGTTGCCCAGGAAATTCACATGCACGGCAAGGAACTGCGGCCCGAGCACCTCCAGGCGTTCGAGGTGCGCGATCGGCGAACCGCGTCCGCAATCGTCGGTCGCGCGCTGGGATCTGAGCCAGTCGAAAAGCTCACCGTGGCGGTACATGAACATGTCGAACTCCGCCGCTGACTCGGCGACGTGCGAAGTCACAAGCCATCCCTCCGCCCACGCCGCCTGTCGCGCCGCGGTGAACACGTCAGCCGACGCCGAGTAGGGCGCATGCGGCGAGAGGCCGGCGCGTTTGTTGCCGGCAGGCAGCGCGCGGATGCGTTCGGTAGCCTGCGCCACCAGTTCGTGCCCGGGCGTGCGGCTGCGAACATTGATCATTTCGAGGAACGAATGCACCCGAAGAGGCGTGGCGTTCCACACCTCGGGCAACAATTCCGGCACTGCCTCGATGTCCGCGACGGTGGTCGTGCCTGAGCGCAGGAGTTGTTCGGCGCCGTTCACCCACGACGCGGCAAACTCCGAGAAACTCCACTCGGCCTTGAGCGCGATGATGCTCTTGATCCAGTCGGTGAAGTGTCGCGGCGCCGGAATCAATCCCGCCATGCCCGTGTAATCGAGGTGGCAATGCGCGTTGATCAGGCCAGGGAGCAACGCCACTTCGCCGAGATCAACGACTTCATCCGTTGATTGCGCGCGCAGATCAGCCCACGGGCCGACGGCGGCGATTCGATTGCCGTGGACAAGCACGGCGCCGTCGTGAATCGGTTCACGACAGATCGGCAGGACGGTGTGCGCGCGGAGCAGCATGGCGAAAACACAAAGGCCGGGAACCTCACGGCTCTCGGCCCGAAGATGCGCGGTCGCGGATCAGGCGGCGCGTTCCTGGCGGCGATGCTTCGCGGCGGCGGCGGCAAAGTGTTTGCGTTCCTTGGCCTTGCTGTGGCGCTTGCGGATTTGCTGCTCGATCTTCTTGGTCACCTTGTCGATGGCCGCGTAAAGGTCGGCGTCCTTGTCCTCGGCAAAGAGATCCTTGCCACGGACGGCCAGGCGCATGGAACAGGAGAACTGCTTTTCAGGAACCTTGGTATGGTCGTGCTCGATCGTGACGCGGGTGTCCACCGCGCGCTGCTCGAAATGGTCGAGCTTGTCGATCCGGTTCATGATGTGGGTTTCAATCGCGTCAGTCAGCTTGATGTTGTGAGAGGTCAAAACCAGTTTCATGTCCCAATAGTGCTGGGGTCGCGGAACAAAATCCAGTCCAACCCGGCAGGAATTTGAACTTGCCAAAGTTTCCACCGGCGGCAGCTTCGCCTCGATTGATCTCCGGGCTGAAACCTTCATTCCTGGCCGCCGGTTTTCTTGCCGCCGTGCGGCTGACGATCCTCCCTGCCCACGGCGCGGACACGCTGTTGCCGATGAGCGGCCATTGCCCGCCCGAACTTTCCTCTGTGGACGCCGCGTTGCAGCGCTTCATGCGCGAACGAAAATTCAGCGCGGGCACTTGCGCGATCATGCGGAAGGGAACGCTCGTTTTGGAACGCGGCTACGGCTGGGCGAATCGCGAGAAGACCGTGGCCGTCATGCCCGATGTGCGGATGCGGGTTGCCAGCGTCAGCAAAGTCTTCACCGCCACAGCGGTCAAGCGGCTCATCGCGGAGGGAAAGTTCACAACCGAAACGCCGGTGTTCCGCTATCTCGGGTTCAACGTCGCAAACATCCCCGGTGCAGATGCGCGCCTGGACCGCATCACCGTCGGGCAATTGCTCAAGCACGAAGGCGGATGGGATCGCGAGGCGAGTTTCGATCCGATGTTCATCGATTCGCGAGTGCAGGCGGCGTTCGGTCTGCGGGGGCCACCGGGGTTCAAGGAAATCCTGCGCTACATGCTGAAGCAGCCGCTCCAGTTCGATCCCGGAAGTCGCACGGTGTATTCCAACTTCGGCTACTGCGTGCTCGGACAGGTGATCGAAAAGGCGTCGGGCCGGAGCTATGACGATTTTCTCAAGCAGGAGTTTCTCGGCCCGCTTGGATTGAAGTCCGTGACGGCGGGCGCCCGCGACCGCAAGGCGCAGGAAATTTGGTATGACGATCCCGGAGCAGCAACGATCAACATGGAGAGCTGCCATCCAAGCGGTGGCCTGATTGCCAACGCGCCGGATCTTTGCCGCTTCCTGCAAAAATATTGGATCAGCGGCGAGCCGCGCAATCCCCACCGCAGCCAGCGCTGGCTTTTCTTCGGAAGCCTGCCGGGTACGACTGCGCTGGTGATGCAGCGTCCCGATGGCGTGGATGTGGCGGTGCTTTTCAACAAGCGCGAGCGCGATTTCAAGAAGCAGAATGAGGAGTTGCGCAAGCTCATCGACGAAACGCTCGACCGCATCAAGCAGTGGCCGAAGTGAAGCCTTGCCGATTGGGCGAGTTCACCCGCGCAGGACAAACTTGCGGTGGCGCACGAACGTGCTGCGCAGCGAAGTGGAGAGTTCGTCCTGCACTTCCTGCAATTCGCGATACACGGCGGCGTTCGGCGGATTTGGCGTCGCGGTCTCCTCGGCGTTCAACTTCACGAACTCGTCGGTGATCGCTTCGATGCCGACCTTCTCACCCTGCTCGCGACGCAAGCACCAGAGCGCCTGCAACGCTGCGCCGTAGGCCGCACCTTCACTGACCTTGAGCGTCACGACCTCGGCATCGAAGACGTCGGCCATGATCTGACGCCAGACTCTGGATTTCGCTCCACCGCCGGTGGCCCGGATTTGCGCGGGCTTCACGCCGAGCTGCGCGAGCCGGCGCAGCCCGTAGTTCATGCCGAGCGTCACGCCTTCCATCGCGGCGCGCGCGAAATGCCCGGCCTCGAAAGTGCGCTGGTCCACTCCGAACCACACGCCGGTGCCGTCCGGAACGTTTGGCGTCCGCTCACCCTCGAAATACGGAAGCAACATCAGGCCGTTCGATCCGGCAGGGATTCGGCTCGCTTCGCCCGCGAACTTCTCGTGCGACCATTGAAAATCGTTCCGCACCATCTCGGTCGCGACGGTGACGTTCATGGTGCAGAGCAACGGCAGCCAGCGGTTGGTCGAGTCGCAGAACGCGGCGATCTCGCCTCTTGGATCGACGACGGGTTTCTCGCTGCACGCGTAAATGGTGCCGCTGGTGCCGAAGCTGGCGGTGATGACGCCCGCGCGCGTGTTGCCGGTGCCGATGGCGCCCATCATGTTGTCGCCGCCACCCGCGCTGACGACCACGCCGGCCGGCAGGTCGAGCTGCTTCGCCGTCGCGACCTGCAAGCGGCCCGCCGGACGGTCGCTGGAGATGAGCGGCGGCAATTTCCCGGCGAGTTCGGCGTCGATGGCGTTGAGCGCAGGGGCGCACCACTTGCGTTTGCGCACATCCAGCAGAGCGGTGCCACTGGCATCGCCGTATTCCATCACGCGCTCGCCGGTGAGCCAGAAGTTCAGGTAGTCGTGCGGCAAGAGAATCGTCGCAAGCCGCGCAAAGTTTTTCGGCTCATTCTTTTTCAGCCAGAGAATCTTCGAAGCCGTGAAGCCCGGGAGGATGGCATTGCCGAGCGTCTTGATCGTGGCTTTCGTTCCGCCAAGCACCGCCGTGATCTCGTCGCACTCGGCCGCGGTGGCCGTATCACACCAAAGCTTGGCGGGGCGGATGACTTCACCGTTCTTGTCGAGCGGAACGAATCCGTGCTGCTGGCCGCTGACGCCGATGGCTTTGATTTCGACGGCGGCGGCCTTGGCCTGGCGGAGCGCCGACCGAATCGCGGCGGCTGTGGCCTCGCGCCACGTGTGTGGATGCTGCTCCTTTGCGCCGGGAGGAAGATCGGGGATCAGGTCGTACGCCTGGGACGCGGATGACAGCACGTTGCCATCTCGCGCGTCCACGACCAGGACCTTGGTGGATTGCGTGCCGCTGTCGATGCCGATGAGAAGTGTGCGCATGGGTGCGTCGGGCTTCAGGGGAGAGCGGCTGCCACGGCGTTGGGCGAAAGGAATTTCTCCTCACGGCTGCGCAGGTCACGAACCCGCGCCTGGAGCGTGCCATCGGCAGTGCGTTCGAGGCGCACGGTGAAACGGGCGCCCAACTCCTGCGCGCGCTTGAACTGCTTGTCCGGCTTGAGCGCAAGCAGCGAGTAATCCACCGTGCGGCCGGCATCGCGCAGGTTCTGGATAAGCTGAAGCGAGTCGGAGCGGAGCGCTTCCTCCTCGATCAAACAGCAAATCTCCACGCCCCCGACAAACTTTGGCAACAGACTCCGCGCGTTCAGCAGTTCGAAGAGCACCACGTCGCCCATTCCGAAGCCCAGCGCGGGCATATCGACTTTGCCGCCGCTGATGAGCTTGACGAGGTTGTCGTAACGGCCTCCGCCGGCGATCGCGCGGAAATCCCCTTTCACATCGAACGCCTCGAAGACGACGCCGGTGTAGTAAGCCAGCCCGCGGATGACGTTGTAGTCCACCTTCACGAACTCTTGAAGGCCGCGAGCGGCGAGGTTCTTCAGAACGGCATCTAGCTCATGCGTGGGGCGGCTCTCGCCGATAAACGTGCGCACCTCGTCAATCGAAACGCCGAGGGCGGCGAGCCGGTCGCGGCTGTTCTCCGGCGAGTCGCGTTCTAGTTTGTCGATGACTTGATAGAATTCGTACGCCTTCGACTCATCGGCGCAACGTTGCGCAAAGAACTGCTGCCACGCCTGCCGGCTGCTGAGGCGGATCACGAAATCCTGCGGCGTCAGTTTGAATGCGCGCAGCGTGTCGATCAGCAACGCGATCAATTCAGCGTCCGCGGCGGGATCGGCTTCACCGATGATGTCGCAGTTGAGCTGGAAGTGTTCGCGCAGCCGGCCCTTTTGCTGGCGCTCGTAGCGGAAAAGCTGTGGCAGCGAGAACCACTTGATGGGCTTCTTGTAGTTGCGCTCGTGCGCCGCGACCATCCGCGCGAGTGTCGGTGTCATCTCCGGCCGCAACGCAACCGCGCGCTCGCCCTTGTCGATGAAGTTGTAGAGCTGGCCGACGATCTCGTCGCCGCTCTTGAGCGTGTAAAGTTCGAGCGGTTCGAGCGGCGGGCCGTCGTATTCGCGGAACCCGTAGCGGCGGGCGACGGCGCGCCAGGTGTCGAAGATGTATTGGCGCGCGTCGGCGCTCCACACGTCCTTGTGCGGAAGCGGCTCGGGGTAGAAATCGCGAAAGCCCGGCAGTCGATCCATAAGCAACAGGAAGTTAAGCGGGAACGGACGGAGTTGGCCAACTGGAAACTCGCCCGCTGTCGCGGCATGAGTGCCGCTAGGAAGCAAGCCGGCCTACGGTTGCGGGTCGGCGGGGGCTGGAGCGGCTGGCGGCGGAGGAGGCTGCACAGGGCCGTCCTGCGGAGTGAGCTTGATTACATCGGCGCGCATTTCCTTTCCCGGTTTGAATTTCACGACAGCACGCGGCGGAATCTTCACGTCGGTGCCGGGCGCATTGGGATTGCGGCCGATGCGGGCCTTGCGGATCTTGACCTCAAAGACGCCGAAGTTGCGAAGCTCGACCTTGTTGTTCTGCGCGAGCGCCTCGGTGATGTAATCGAGGGTCTTCTGGACAACATCCAGCACCTGCTGCTGGGCGAGGCCGGTTTCACTGCTGATGCGGGTCACCAGTTCACGTTTCGTCATAGCTGCTCCGGATTGGAGGTGGAGACGCAAAAACCGATCCGACTGATGCCCGTGTGTAAATCCTTTATTGCCAGCGGTCAAGCAAGGAAACGCAGGGAGAAAAGCTCCAGGTCACCAACTTCCAAGCCGCCAGGCACCAACGGCCCAACAACTCGACGATCGGGCCCGGCCACGGAGCTTCCTGACAACTTGAACCGTCTTAGCTTGCAGCTTCCCTTAGGCCGTCAGCTCTCGATGACGTTGATCTCAACCGGCTCGACCCGCACGCCAAAGCCTTCGAGCCACTTTACGCCCGCCTTGATCTCTGTCCGCTCGCCTTCCAGTTCGAGGCACACGATGCCAATCTCGTCGGTCACGCTCGCCTGGCGCACGTTGGTGACGAGCTTGAACTTGTGGCCCAATTCCCAAACCACCGGCCGCGTGATCAACTTGGGCGGATACATCAGCCAGAAACGGAGCTTTTGTTTGCCGCCCGACGCGTGCGACCCCGCCGCGAGTTTCGCTGCGACTCCGCCGGCCTTTTTGGTTTTGGTCGCCATGTCAGCCTCCAGCGATCGCGGGAATGATGCTCACCTCGTCGCCATCCTTGAGCGGCGTCTGGAGATTTTGCAGGAAGCGGATGTCCTCCTCGTTGACGTACACGTTGACGAAGCGGCGGACGGCGCCACCCTCGTCCACGAGGCGTTCCTGGATGCCCGGAAAACGCTTCTGCAACTCGGTGATCGCGGCGCCGATGGTGGCGGCCTTGATTTCAACGAGTTCCTCATTGTTGGTCAGTTTGCGGAGTGGTGTGGGGATTCGAACTTGTGCAGCCATAAATTCAGTGGTGTGTGGCGAACTTCTCGGTCTCCTGCATCAGTGCTTCAAATTCGCGCAGACTCGGTTTGATCTCGCGCGGGTGGCCGCAATGGCCGTTGACGGCGTCCAGTGTCTTGAGGCCGTTGCCAGTGACGCAAATGACGACGGAATCTTCCGCGGGAATTTTTCCCGAGGCAATGAGTTTCTTGGCCACGCCCACGGTCACCCCGCCGGCCGTCTCGGCGAAGATGCCCTCGGTCTCGGCGAGCAGTTTGATCGCGTCGCGAATCTCGTCGTCGCTCACGTCCTCGGCGTGGCCGCCGGTTTCCTTCATCACGCGCAGCGCGTAGAAGCCGTCGGCGGGCGTGCCGATGGCCAGCGATTTCGCGATGGTGTTCGGCTTGACCGGCTTGAAGAAATCCAGCCCCGCCTTTTGCGCCACGGAGATCGGCGAACAACCCGTGGCCTGCGCGCCGTGAATCTTCCAATCCGTGTGGTGAACGAGGCCGAGCTTGCCCAACTCCTGGTAGGACTTGTGAATCTTGGTCAGTAACGAGCCGGAGGCCATCGGGATGACGGTGTGTTGCGGCACGCGCCAGCCGAGTTGCTCGACGACTTCGAAGCCGAGGCTCTTGGAACCTTCGGCGTAATACGGGCGCATATTGACGTTCACGAATGCCCAGCCGTATTTGCCGGCGATCTCGGCGCAGAGGCGGTTCACTTCATCGTAATGCCCGTGGATGCCGATGACGTTCGCGCCATAGACGAGCGAGTTGACGATCTTCCCCTGCTCCAAATCCGCCGGAATAAAGACGTAGGACTTGAGCCCGGCGGCCGCGGCGTTGGCCGCAACGGAATTGGCGAGGTTGCCCGTCGAAGCGCACGCGACGATTTTGAAACCCAGTTCGTGCGCGCGGCTGAGAGCCACGCTGACGACGCGATCCTTGAACGACAGCGTCGGGTAGTTGACCGCGTCGTTTTTGATCCAGCACTCGCGGATGCCGAGACGCTCGGCGAGCCGGTCGGCTTTGATCAACGGCGTAAAGCCGACCTGCGTTCCGACCGTCGGCTCGTTCGCGATCGGCAGCAGTTCGCGGTAGCGCCACATCGTGTGCGGGCGCGACTCGATTGCGTGCCGCGTGAGTGAGCGCTTGATGCGGTCATAGTCATAGACCACTTCGAGCGGACCGAAGTCGAACTCGCAGACGTGCGTTGCGGTGAGCGGATATTCGCGTCCGCATTCCCGGCACTTCAGCGCCTTCATGAAACCGTCCTGTTTTTCCATAGTCGTTTCTGGTCAACCGCGTTTCATCGGGGCAATAAAAAAACCCCTTCCCATGAGAGAAGAGGTCAAAACGATGCGCGCTCTTCTCATTTTTCTCCGCACACAGCCGGAGCTGGAATTGGCACCTGGACATCGCGGGTCGCACCGCAACCGGTTGCCGTGGCTTCATCGGGCCAGTCCCTCAGCCACTCTGCATGAGACCGTTGTATCAACGGATGCGGATAGATTGATATGAGCAATGAATTGTGTCAACAGGTTTTTTTCCCGTCGGACTTCCTCGTTGCCATCGTCCGACTCGCGATTAAGATTGCCGAGAATTATGGCTGAAACAACTCCCGCTGCTCCTGCTTTGCGCGCCGATGGCCGGAAACGCAATCAGTTGCGACCGGTGCGATTTCAAAATCACATCGCGCCGCACGCCACCGGGTCCACGCTCATCGAATGGGGCAACACGCGCGTGATCTGCGGAGTGATGATCGAGGAAACGGTGCCGCGATGGATGAAGGAACAAAACGTCAC
>DATDFH010000027.1:0-3793 GCA_036522715.1 Verrucomicrobiia bacterium | reverse complement strand
AGTAGCGCGAACAGCCCGAGAATCTGGATCACCGCGAGGAAGCTCGTGCTAAACAGCCACAGCGCGACACCGTACGCGACAGCAATGATGACCAGCCAAGGCACCACGGAAAAAATCTGCCGCGCGAGCAGGTTGTTGACGAGCACGTTGGCCAGCGTCAGCGGCATCATGCACCACGCGAACCACGGCACCAGCGGCCCCGACGCATCAAGGTACGACTGGTCGTAGATGATCCGCAACGGCAGCGTCGGGAAGAACGTGCACACCAGCGCCGCGCCGATTCCGAGCAGCCCCGTCGCGCCAACCGTCAGCGCGAGCACGTCGGTCTTCTTCGCGGTCGCGGCGCTCTGCACGATCTTCGGAAACATCACCGCCGTCAGTGGCGCGGTGAAGAACACCAGCGCGCGGCCGATCATTCCCGCCGCCGCGTAGAAGCCCGTCTGTTCCTTCGGAAACACTCGCTGCACGACCAGCATGTCCGCGCTCACGATGAACATTGTCGAGCCCAGTCCGAGCGTCAGCGGCACCACGCGCGTGAGCCACGTCCGCCATTCGAACGGTGCGCGCGGCCCGTGCCACAGTTCGCGCGTGCGCCAGAAGCTGATCGCCAACGCCGTGGCGACGCCGAGCACTGCCGCCGTCATGCCGCCTGCCGCGTAACCGCTCAGCACGAGGACGATCACCGTGATTGCCGCGAAGCGCCCAACGCCGTCGAAGATGACCGCGTTGCCGAACCAGAGGAAATCCTGTTTGCCCTGCAACACGCCCTTGAGCACGGGCAGCCACAGCGCGCCCAGACCGTAGGCAACCGTGACCCACAACGCCGCCGGGTTGGAAATTTTCCACTCGCGGAGTATCTCGCCTTGCACGAGGAAAGTTGCCGCCACCATGACCAGCCACAGCGCGAACGTTCCGGCGAACACCGCGCGCACCGTGCCGTTGAGCTGGCGGTGTTGCTCGTCGGTCACCGCGGCGGCGGTCTGTTGCGCGAAGACCGTTTGCAGCGCGATGGCCGGGATGCCCATGAGGTTGATTACCTGCAACAGCGTGGTGAACACGCCGTATTCGGGCTTGGGCATCTGCCCGGCGATCTTGTGCACGAAAAACATGAACACGCCGCCGAGCGTGGTGGCGATGACGAGCCAGCCGCTTTGCCGGAAAAAGGTGAGTCGGGATTCAGGCATGCGACGTCAAGTTCAAGCCGGTTCAATCCGTTCGAGTGTGACCGGCACATTCGACGGCGCGCCGGGCGGCTTGAGTTTCGTGAACAGGCCGCGCCAGAAGCCCAGTCCGTAGAGCATGTGCGTGAGGATGATGAGCGGGAAGACGCGCAGCAAAATTCCCGGCCGCTTGTTCTGCGCCGCGAGCGTTTGCACGAGCACAGCCAGGAGATACAGACCGAGCGGCGCGGCCAGCGGCGCGAACCAGAACGCCAGCGGCACCGTCGCGACGTAGAGACAAAACAGCGGCGGTACGAAGTTGAGCGCGGAGCCGGGCGTTGGATGCACGCGGAACTGCTCAGCCCGGCCGCGGCCGTAGTTGACCAGCATCCGGCAAAACGACTTCAGCGTCTTGCGCGGGCGGCGGAGGACGACCAGTTCCGGGTCGTAGAGCAGCTTGCCACCGCGCGCGACGAGGTGGTCCATCAGTGCATTCTCTTCGTTCGGGTAAAGCGATTCATCAAAGCCGCCGACGGCCAGCATCTCGCTCCGGCGCGCGAGCAGGTTGCAGAGGATCAGTTCCTTTTCGCCCGAAGCGCGCAGATTTCCGACAGAGCGGTAGCGCGCGCGGCTTGGACCAAACGCCAGCCAGCTTGCCATCACCTCGGCGAACGCCTGCTCCAGCGGCGGCGCGTCGGCCGGACAAAGATTCGGCCCGCCCACCATCGCAACATCCGGCTGCGCGAAATACGGCGCGGCTCGGCGCAGGTTTTCCGCGGGCGCGACTGAGTCGTCATCGAGGAAGTAAATCAAATCGCCCCTGGCCTGGCGGACGGCGGTGTTGCGCTGCACCGAGGGCTGTGTGCCGCGCGCGATCAGGATTTCGAGCTTGCCGCGCGGGTAGTCGAACTTCGCCGCGGCATCGGCGGACTTGATTTCCGCCAGGCCGGGCTTGGCCGGGATGATGACGGTGACGCTGGGGAAATTGTCGCTCATGGCAACGCCGCGAGGAACTGCGTCAGCAACGCCGTGGCGCGCTCCAGTTCCCGCAACGAAATCCACTCGTCGGCCGTGTGCGCCTGCGCAATGTCGCCGGGGCCGAACACGACGCTTGGGATGCCTGCGTGCGCGAGCACCGAGGCGTCGCAGAAAAAATGCACGCCCGCCGGCGCGCGCTGGCCAACGACGTGCATCAGGTCACGCACCAGTGGCAGCTTCGGATCGGTTTCGAGCGGGAAACACGGGTTGCCGCGCGAGTCCGCGAGCGAGGCGTTGAGACGATGCTGGCGAAGCAGCGCGGCGATCTCGCGGTGAACGCGCGCCTCGGTTTCGCCGGGTAACGTGCGCCGGTCGGCAAGCATCTCGCAATGGTCGGGGACGATGTTCGCCTGCACGCCGCCGCGCATCGCGCCGACGCTGATCGTCGCGTGGCCCAGCAACGGATGGCGACGCCGTTGAAGCTGATTCGCGTACGTCGTTTCGAGCAACTCGACCACGCGAGCCATTTCGAGGACGGCGTTGCGCCCGAGATGCGGCGTCGCGCCGTGCGCCGCGCGCCCGCGCGTCTCGAAGCGCAGCCACAGGTCGCCTTTGTGCGCGGTGACGACCTTGAGCCGCGTTGGTTCGCCGACGATGGCGAGATCGGCGGTGAAGCCGCTGTCAGCCAGCGCATGCGATCCGGACTGGTTGTTCTCCTCGTCGATCAGCGCGGCGAAAATGATCTCGGTGTGTTGCGGTCGGATGGGCGCGTTCGCGACGCGCGCAACCGCAGTCAGCATCGCAGCGAGGCAACCCTTCGTGTCGCACGCGCCGCGGCCGTGGAGGCGTCCGTTCTTTGTGACCGGTTTGAACTGGCGTTCGTGCGCAGCGCCCACCGTGTCCGTGTGCGGCGCTAGCACGATGCGTTGCATCACTCTCCCGGACGGTGTGAATCGCGCGAGTAGGTTGGCTCGCTTCGGAAAGACTTTTTGGAATTCGACATCCAGCCCCTGCCGCGCGGCTGTTGCCGCGAGGAAGTCAGCGACGCGCTGCTCGCCTGCGTGATGATGACCCGTGGGCAGGAAGGCGGGATTGACGCTGGGGAGAGCGATCAATTCGCGGAGCAGTGTGGTCGGTTCAGCCATGCGTTCCCCGCAGGGAATGCGGCGAAGCCTACGGTCGCGGCTTCGGGGTGTCGAGCCGTGAGCGAAAACGTTGAACCTTGAATCTTGAACTTTGAACCGAGCTCACCATCATTCCGCGCGATGACGAAAGACCAACCGCTGCTCCAACTCGACCTGCCCGGCATCCCCAAGATCAAAAGCGGCAAGGTGCGCGAGATGTTCGACCTCGGCGACGCCTTCCTGCTGGTGGCGAGCGACCGCATCTCGGCGTTCGACTGCATCATGCCCAACGGCATCCCGCGCAAGGGCGAGGTGCTCACGCAGATTTCCCACTTCTGGTTCGACCGGACCGAGACGCTCGTGCCGAACCATCGCCTCGCGCGCGGCGATGATCCGCTGCCGCCGAAGCTCCAGCCGTTCGCCGACAAAATCGTGCGCCGCAGCATGATCGTGAAGAAGGCGCAACCGCTGGCCATCGAGTGCGTCGTGCGCGGCTACCTCGCCGGCTCGGGCTGGAAGGAATACAAGCAG
>DATDFH010000026.1:0-6231 GCA_036522715.1 Verrucomicrobiia bacterium | reverse complement strand
GCTTCGGATTGGCCAGGGAGTTCTTCCAAGGCTTCACGAGCGAGGCGCGCTGCAATCTCCACCTTGAGTTGCTCTACGGCGAAGAACCACACCACATGGTCGAGGCGCTGTTCAAGGCGTTCGCGAAAGCGGTGGATTTCGCCTGCCAGCGGGACCCGCGAATTGCCGGCCAGATACCGAGCACCAAAGGCAAGTTGTAGGAACGGGCGTGGGTACAAACCGTCGAAGCTGATGCCGGCGAAAAAAATCGACTACGAGAGCGCCGCGGATGATCTGCTCGTCAAGGGCGCGCAGCGCGGCGACACCGTGGCGTTCGAGCAGTTGGTCGGCCGGCACGCCGACAAGATCTACGCCCGCGCCTTCAGCATGGTCCGCAACGAAGAGGAGGCTGTGGATCTATCCCAGGAAGCGTGGGTCAAGGGCTGGCAGCGGCTGAAACAGTTCCAAGGCGAAGCCAGCTTCGTCACTTGGATGACGCGCATCGTGATCAACCTCTGCCTTGATCATTTGCGAAAGCAGAAACGCCAGCGCGCAGAATCGATCGAACATTTGGATGAAGAACTCGGCGGGGTCGAACGTCAGATGCCGGTAGTTACGGTCAATCCGACCGAAGGACTCGAACGAGCAGAGTTGCGGGCGCGGATTGACAAGGCCCTTGGGCAGCTCACCGAGGCGCACCGCACGGTGCTGATCCTTCATGAGTTCGAGGGCCTCGAGTACAAAGAAATTGCAAAGCGGATGAAATGCTCGATCGGGACGGTGATGTCCCGGTTGTTTTACGCGCGGCGGCGAATGGCGTCGCTGATGTTAAGTTGGAAGAAAGAACAGTCATGAATACGAATGAAGAGCTGAAGTTGCAGGCTTACGCGGATGGCGAACTTTCGCCACGCGAAGCCGCGAAGGTGGCGGCGTTGATTGAGCGCGACGGCGAAGCCCGCGCGCTGTTCACTGAACTCAAACGCACCAAGGACCTTCTTGCCGCGAACGAGCCGGAGATTCTCCTGCCCGAATCGCGCGAGTTTCATTGGTCGAAGATCGCTCGCGAGATCGAGCGCCATGAGAGCCGACCCGCGATGGTGCGCCGCTTCGCCTCCCCCGCCTGGTGGCTCAAGTATTTCTCCCCGGTCGCGGCTACTGCCTTGATCGCCGCAATGGTCATTATTTATCCCAACATCACAGACAATGAATCCGACGCTCAGACGGCGCCCGCGCCCGAGACCAGCTCGGTGGTGTTCCGTTCGCAGTCTGAGGGGATGACGGTGGTCTGGTTGCAGGGTGACGAGAATTACGAGTTTGCCAATCCCGAGAGCGATTTGTAGGCTCCGCCACCATGACCGGTTTCTGGCAGCGCGCAGTCGTGGTTACGACTGCGCTTTTCATTTGGACGGCCGCCGTGATTCCGGCCGTCGCCGGAGTCAAGGATGACCAGGTCAAGTTGCGTGCGCAGTTGATCTGGGGCACAAACGATGAGAAGTCACCAAACCCGGACCACAAGGATCTGAATCCCGAGTTGCGCAAGAAGTTGAGCGGCGTCTTCAAGTGGAAGAACTATTTCGAGGTCAAGAATCAGGAGATGGCCGTCCCGGGAAAAGGCACCAAGCGCGTCCGCCTCAGCAACCAGTGCGAAGTTGAAGTCAAGAACCTCGGGAGCGGGATGATCTCGGCGAAGTTGTTCGGCGAAGGAAAGCTCCTCGTTGAACAACGTCAGAATTTCACGCTCAAGGAGCCACTCGTCCTCGGCGGCCACGACAAGAACAAGACGGCATGGTTTGTGGTTTTGTCGCCCATGTGAGGCCGCGTCGAGGCGTTTTACGCACCCGCCGATTCTGCCCGGACCCGCTCTATTGACTCCTTCCGACGGTTTTTGGTCGAATTTTTCTGCTGGCCACAATACGGCCTGCTTACGTCCCAAAGCACCCACAACTAATTGGGCCTTCCGTCGGAAAATGCCGAAATAAAGGTTGTGTCCGGCGCCCGTTTTTTCTATCGTTACGCTACTGTGCGGGAGCGGCTTCCGATGCCCATTCCCAAGCGCTTTTTATGGCTCAAGACACAACTGTTGCCGAAGAAATTTCAAGCACATCGCAGATGCCGATCGCCGAGACTTACGACGCCTCCAAGCTCGGGAAATTGGAGGGTCTCGAAGCCGTTCGCAAGAAGCCCGGCATGTACATCGGTGGCACCGATGAACGCGCGCTCCACCACTGTGTCTCCGAGGTGCTCGACAACTCAGTGGATGAACATCTCGCGGGACATTGCGATCACATCGATGTGACCATCCACGTGGATGGCTCGATCAGCATCCGCGACGACGGTCGCGGCATTCCGATCGATGTGCATCCGAAGTATGGCATTCCCGGTGTGGAACTGGTGCTCACGACGCTCCACTCCGGCGGCAAATACGGCCAGGGCGGATACAAGTTTTCCGGTGGCACGCATGGCGTCGGCGCCAAGTGCGTCAACGCCGTCAGCGAATGGTTCGAGGTCGAAGTCTCGCGCGACGAAAAAGTCCACCACATGGAGTTCGAGCGTGGCAAGACGACCAAAAAGCTCGAAGTCATCGGCAAGGCCAACAAAACCGGCACGCTCATCACCTTCAAACCCGACCCGGAGATTTTCAAAGAGACCGTCGAGTTCAAGGCCGACCACATCAGCCAGCGCTTGCGCGAACTCGCGTTCCTCAACTCCGGCCTTGAAATCACGCTGCTCGACGAACGCCAGGCCGAGGCGAAGCAGGAGAAATACTTCTACAAGGACGGCACGGAAGAATTCGTGAAGCAGCTCAACAAGAACAAGACCCCGCTGCATCCGAAGCCGATCGCCTTCCGCAAGGAGAATCACGTCAAAAGCGACGACAAGAATGTCGAGGTCCACGTCGAGGTCGTCCTCCAGTACAACGACAGCTACAACGACCAGGTCCTCTGCTACACCAACACGATTCACAATCCCGACGGCGGCGCCCACCTGAGCGGCTTCCGCAGCGCGATGACGCGGGCGATCAACCAGTATGCGAAGGCCAACAATCTCCTGAAGGAAAAGGACCCGCAGATCACCGGCGACGATGTGCGCGAGGGACTCACCGCCGTCATTTCGGTCAAGCACAGCGATCCGAAGTTTGAGTCACAGACCAAGGTTAAGCTGCTCTCGCCCGAAGTCGAAAGCATCGTCGGCTCCGTCGCCTACGAGGGCCTGATGATGTATTTCGACGCGAATCCGCCCATCGCGAAGCGGATCGTGGACAAGGGCCTCAACGCCGCCCGCGCTCGTGAGGCCGCGCGCAAGGCGCGCGAGGCCGTGCGCAAGAGCGCTCTCACCGGTGGCGGCCTGCCCGGCAAACTCGCCGACTGCTCCGACCGCGATCCGGAGAACACCGAGTTGTATATCGTCGAGGGCGACTCCGCCGGCGGCTCGGCCAAGCAGGGCCGCGACCGCAAGTTCCAGGCGATCCTTCCCATCCGCGGCAAGCTCATCAACGTCGAGAAAGCCCGCCTCGACAAGGTGCTTCAGAACAACGAAATCCGCACCATGATCACCGCCATCGGCACCGGCATCGGCGATGGTGAAGGCGAAGGCGCGTTCGACATCAACAAGCTCCGCTACCACAAGGTCATCATCATGACCGATGCCGATGTGGACGGCTCGCACATCCGTACGCTGCTGCTGACGTTCTTCTATCGCCAGATGCCCAAGCTCGTGAAGGACGGCTACGTCTATATCGCGCAGCCGCCGCTCTACTCCGTCACGCGCAAGAAGCGCACTGACTACGTGGACGATGACGCTCAGCTCAACCGCATCCTGCTTCAAAACGGCACCGAGGAAGTGCGCCTCAAGAACCTTGCCGATGGGCGTGAGTTCACGCCGAAGCAGCTCGAAGAAATTCTCGCGCTGCTCGAATCGCTCGACAAGCACGCCACCTACATCCGCCGGCAGGGCGGCGACTTTGCCGATTACGTCGAGAAGCGCGCCAAGGACGGCACGCTACCGCAGTTCATGGTCAAGGTCCGCGAGGGCAACGACGAAACCGTCCACTACTTCCTCAGCAACGAGGAACTGGAACATTTCAAATCCACCAACGGCGACCTCTTCGGCACCGATACCGACTTCGAGCGTCGCAAGGATGGCCCCACGCGCCGCGCGAAAGTTTCCGATCTACACCTCGAAAGCAAAGCCATCGCCGACTTGCTCGGCAAGCTCTCCAAGACCGGCCTGGCGGTCGATCACTACGCCGCGCAGGACAAGCCCTTGTTCGAGTTGATCGAAGGCGAAGGCGAGAAGGCCACCGTGGCACCGCTGTTCTCGATTCCAGAGATCCTCAGCGGCGTGAAAGCCGTCGGCAAGAAGGGCATCCAGATGTATCGCTTCAAGGGCCTGGGCGAAATGGACGCGAAGGAACTTTTCGAGACCACGATGAATCCCACGAAGCGCAAGCTCCTGCGCATCGACCTCACCGACGCTGTCGAGGCTGAGGAAATGTTCACCAAGCTCATGGGCGAGGAAGTCGAGCCCCGCCGCCAGTTCATCGAGGACAACGCTCTCAACGTCCGAAATCTCGACGTTTAATTTCAGCCTCTCCCCACGATGCCCGACGACAACGATTCCACGCCTCCGACACCCCCGTCACCCCAGCCTAGCGGCGGCGCCTATTCCGCCGGCGAAAAGATCACCAAGATCAACGTCGCCGAGGAGATCAAGGCCTCCTTCCTCGACTACTCGATGTCAGTGATCATCTCGCGCGCGTTGCCAGACGTGCGCGACGGACTCAAGCCCAGCCAACGCCGCATCCTCTACGCGATGGAGGAACTCTCGCTGTTCCCCGGGCGCAAGCACATGAAGTGCGCCAAGATTTGCGGCGACACTTCGGGCAACTATCATCCGCACGGCGAAGCGGTCATTTACCCCACGCTCGTCCACATGGCACAGCCATGGGCGATGCGCGAGCGACTCGTGGACGGCAAGGGCAACTTCGGCTCCGTTGAAGACGACCCGCCCGCGGCAATGCGTTACACGGAGGCCCGCCTCACGCACCTCGGCGCGCTCCTCATGTCCGACATGGAGAAGGACACGGTGGACTTCGTCCCGAACTACGACGAGCGCCTCACCGAGCCGACGGTTTTCCCCGCCGCGTTTCCGAACCTGCTCGTCAACGGCGGCACTGGCATCGCGGTCGGCATGGCCACCAACATGCCGCCGCACAACCTCGGCGAAATCATCGACGGCATCTGCGCGCAGATCGACAACCCGGCCATCACCACCGCGCAGTTGATGAAGTTCATCAAGGGCCCGGACTTCCCGACCGGCGGCATGATTTGCGGCGTCGAGGGCATCAAAAGTTATTTCGAGACGGGCAAGGGCGGCCTCAAATTGCGCGGCCGCGTCGGCGCCGAGGAACTCAAGGGCGGCCGCGAGCAACTCGTGATCACCGAGATCCCCTTCAACGTCAACCGCGCCGCGCTCGAGCAGCAGATCGCGCAGTTGGTGAACGACAAGATCATCACCGAGATCAGCGCGATGCGCAACGAGTCGGACGAGCATTGCCGGCTGGTGATCGAGTTGAAGCGCGACGCCAATCCGAAGGTCGTCATCAACAACCTCTACCAGCACACGCAGCTTGAGGTTTCCTTCGCGGTCAATTCCCTCGCCATCGACCACGGCCGGCCCAAGACGCTCAACCTCAAGGCGATCATCCAGTGCTACATCGAGCACCGCCGCGAAGTCATCCTGCGCCGCACGCGCTTCGAGTTGAAGAAGGCCGAGGAGCGCGCCGAGTTGCTGGAGGGCTACCTCATCGCGCTGGCAAACCTCGATGAATTCATCGCCATCATCCGCGGCTCCAAGACGCGCGACGAAGCGAAGGTGAAGTTGCTCGCCTTCGAGTGGACGCGCCAGCAGGTTGAGCGTTGGGGCATTCTCATCCGCTCCGAGGCCAGGCTCACGGCCGGACGATACGCGCTCACCGAGCGGCAGGTGGACGAAATCCTCAACCTCCGCCTCTACCAGCTCACCAGCCTGGAGATCGACAAGGTCGAAAAGGAATACAAGACGCTCCTCGAAGCGATCAAGGACCTCATGGACATCCTTGCGAAGGAATCGCGCGTGATGGCAATCATCAAAAAGGAACTCCAGGAGATCAAAGAGAAGCACGCCACCCCGCGCAAATCCGAGATCGTCCCCGACGAGGGCGAGATTGCCATCGAGGACCTCATTGTCAACGAAGGCGTCATCATCACTCTC